>CAYVLT010000034.1:0-27426 GCA_964452405.1 uncultured Ferruginibacter sp. | reverse complement strand
CGGGCCGGGCAGCAGGTAACAGGCTGAATTGAAAATGTATCCAGGCCAGGAAAAGATTCCAAAGTAAAAAAATATACCGGACGTTGTTGGCGTACATGATCCGCAACACCAACAGGGAGGCTACAAAAAGCAGGATGACCAGGATGATTTTTTCCGCAGAAGATAATTTGATCATTTCGAAAAATTTATAAATTGAAAAAGATGAGGTAAAAAGATAATGGCGCCCGTAATCAAACTTCCCACCGAGCTGATCAGCACCGCACCAGCAGCCGTATCTTTTATGATTTTAATGACCGGGTGATAACTTTCCGTGATAAGATCACACACGATCTCCACTGCGGTGTTCAGTAATTCCATCGATAATACAAACATGCAGCAGCCGATAACAAACAGCCATTCCAGCCTGCTGATCTGTAGAACCACCCCCAAACCAATCGCCAGGATGGTGGCCGCAACATGAATCCTGAAATTGAACTCTGTTTTAACAGCCTGGCTGATGCCTGTGGCTGCATGCATGAATGTATTTTTATTGATCATCGGTACAAAGATTTTCTGTTTCAAACACCACCCGCCACACCTCCCTGTATGCCGGCAGTGGCGCTGCAACTGTCGGCATACTCCGGTTGGAAAAAATCGGCTTTCTCATGTCAGCGGTGACTGACTGTGTGGGTGAATGATTGCTGCAACTGCTCCTTAACGTAGCTGTCTGTCATATTCCACGATAACCAGGAGTATTCCTTTTGCTGTGAAAAAAAATCAGCTTTGCGCTTCTCAAAATATTGCCTCGGACTAAAACCTGACCGGTAATAAATGGATCCCTCGTCATTTTCGGGGTTGATGACCAATGGACGGTCGAGTATGTCCTGGTTTTTCTCAATCACCGGCAGTGCTTTATCTGACAGGGACAAAAGAAATTTTACATCCAGCGGAAGCGTTGACTTGCGGGCGATATTATATCCTGCAATGGTTGCGTCCCAGTGTATACATGATGATAATACAAGCACGGTTAATACCACCCACGCGTTCACCCGAAGCAGGAAATAGTTGGTTCTGAGCCGGCTTATTTTTATGGCCACACTCACCAGGCCAGCCAGCACCAGGCAAAGAAAAACGAGTACGCCTATACGCTTATATGCCAATCCGAATTCATGAATGTAATAGTAGTCCCTCAACAGCACCGATCCCACCAACACGGTGTTCTGAATGATCCATAGGTAGGCGCCTCGTTTAAGCCATTTATTTTTTCTATAAAAATTAAGGTTGCCCCTGAAAAAAAACAATAACACCAGCATGGCCAGTACAATAGAAAAAATGAGCAGACCAGCACCTTCGTGCACATAGGCCGACAGGTTAATATTTTTATCATAGGTAAATCCGAACCACACGAATTCGATATCGAGCCAGTTAATAAAAAACAATAAGGCATTCAATAAAAACAGGCTGATGATCCCGACCGTATTTTCATTTCGCAATGCTAAAATTCCATTGGCAAAGCGCCCCATGAGTAAACTGAGCAGGTCGTATAAAGGGTGCTGTTTCCACTTTTTAAGATCATTCTTTTTTCTTGTCAACTCATCAGTGCAGGCTTCATCCTTTTTTGAAAACAAGCCTGCCGGTGTTTTTAACAGCAGTCCGGCTGTAACAAATAATCCCAACATCAAAAACCAAAAACGTCCCCAACTGAACCAATCAAAGAAACGGCTGAAAAACCGGGTTATCGCGTTCCCGATCATCGCAAGCATTTCCCTGAATACGGCATTGGAAAAATTATACAGCAATGCAAAAACAAACAGCATGATCAACGGTATCACGATAAACCGGATGGCTCTCTTTGCTTTGTAAAAATTTGCGGGTGCTTTTTCAACCTGCTTCATCCCCGATAAAAAAGAAGGGATTACCAATAAATAATTCATCAAGGCTGTGGCACCGGCATACCAGAGTGAACGGTGCCGGTGCTGGCTGAATACGATCAACAGTAATAAGGTGACTGCAAAAGCAAATTTGCTGAGCTCGGTGTTATGAACCACGAGCGTTACAAGTGTTACAAGGTGGGCCAGTAATAACCAGGGCGACAGCGGCTCTTTAAAACCCGGGCGATACAATACAAAAACAGCACCCAGTACAAACAGATCAAAGAAAACGACGTTAACCGCCATTTTTTCCTTCCAGAAAACGATATTGAAAAGGATGGCACCTGCAAATACCAGGGCCATTTTTAAAGAGGCAGGTTTCATAACATTATTATTTGGTGGTTTATTAAATTCATTTTACTACCGGCATACGTTACTATTCCCCGGGTGCAATGCACTCACTGAGCGACCGGGTGGGTAATTCTATCAATGCACTCCAGTTCCAACCTGATATGCTGTTGCTCTTTCGTCCCCGCCGCCACGATTTTAAAAAACGGGGCCAGTGTTCCGGCATAGTAAAAAATCCATAGAGCACAGTTGCTGCCACCGGGAAGGAAAGATGGCCGTTGCCGAGCATAAAACATTGCAGGCAAACTTCACCAGCCTCGGTAGTATCATACCCCAGTACAATGTGCTTGATATCATGTTTCACATAATAGGGCAACAGTTGTAAGCGGCGCTGGTCGAGCATATCAATCAGGTCTCTGCCCAATACACCGGGAGCCATGGAGCGGAGCTTATCGTCAGTATATAAAAATTTTTCCGGCCTGCGCAGGTAACGAAGGATAGGTAATGCCATCTGGTGGGTAAGAAAAACCAGCAGGGCAGCCCTCCATTTTGTAACATATTTATACATGGTATTCAGTGTTTATGCGATTAATAACCCGGTGATGCAGTAATACAGCAGCCATAGGCGACAGGATTAAAAAAAGGGCCAGCAGCAGCCATTGGCCTCCATATACATCGTTTGGAAGTAGCAGGATCATAGGACAGGAAAGAAGAGCCAATACAAATGCAGTTCTCAGCAGCAGTAAAGACAACCGGGCAATGCCTGCCTTAATCATAAAAACCAACCAGAATAAAAAGGCAGCAGGTACAGAGAACAATAATGAAAAGATCATTGACAAACCAAATAATTCCGACAATGACTCCCTTACCAGGTTGCCGGAAAAGAAAACGGTAAACAACAAACTGTTGATAACTGCCGTGCTGAGCCAGATAGTGCCGGAAAAAAAAGTTACTTTAATGAATTTCATAAATAAAAAGCACTTTGTTTTTCAAAGTATATGGACAAAAAAAATTATTTCGCCGACCTGATCATTTGTTCCAGCGCTGCGATATGCGCTTTAAATGCTTTCTGTCCAGATTTGGTGGCAGAATAAGTGGTGTTCGTTTTACGCCCGATGAAACCCTTTTGTACTTTAATACTGCCGCTTTCCTCAAGGGATTTAAGGTGGCTGGCCAGGTTACCATCCGTAATGTCCAACAGCTCTTTCAAGTCGTTGAAATTTATTTCCTCATTCACCATCAGGGCACTCATGATGCCCAGGCGTATGCGGTTATCGAAAATTTTATTTAGATCTTTTATTAAACTCATTCGCCTCCTGCCCCCTGGCAATTTTAGTGTACACCCGGGTGTTACCGGGTTTAAATTTTATTCCTACCCGCTGTGGCGATCGTACTTATACCACATAGCGGCTCCGTATACAATATGCAAAATACCAAAACCCATCGCCCAAAAGTACAGTCCGTATCCCCCAAACCATAGATTGAGCAGTCCCAATGCCAGCATCCCATACCCCAGGAAACGCACTTCACCTAAAGTATATTTGCTTCCGTTCACCAACGCTAATCCGTAAAAGATCAGGCAGGCTGGTGCAACCAGTTCGTAAGCTCCGAAGTCGATCAGGCGCAAAATAAAGATTCCGCCTACCGCCACCGGTATCGCGGTATTCCAGAAAAGCCGGATGGTGGCAGCTCCCCACATCGGCACCCCTTCTTTTTTACTTTTGAGATACGTGAAGATGAATGCCAGCACAAAGGCGGCCACAAATGTAAGTGTCCCGATCCAAAGCAGGTCATTCAGTAAACGGATGCCATTGGTATCAATGATCGTTTGCAGATCTCTTTGATAGTAACCTCTCGTTTGCAACCTTGTCCAGGCAAACCAGGCCCCGGCCAATGCGCAAACGCCTGCAGCGATACCACTTAGCCCGCTCAGGCTGATAAACCGGCTGCTTCGTTCCATCATCTGCCTGATATGCTGCAGTTCTTTCAGGGATTGTTGTTCTTCCATACAAAAGCACTTTGAATTACAAAGTAAAATAAAAAAGATCGATTGTCCAAAAAAATCTTTTTCTTTTCTGCGGAGAATCATTTGTTGATTCATTCCTGTAAAAATTTTTAAAAAAGTTTTGCCGGCGCAGCGTTCTGCAGGTCATCATCATAGAAAACAACTATTTCATCTTCTTTGTAGTTGATTGTTGCTTTAGAAGGATCGACATCAAAGGGGCCACAGTTTTTCAGAGCAGTGGTGCTGCAAAATATTAACCTGGATAAACCAGTAAGGCGAAATTCAAGCCCACTGACAGCTCTCATAGATTACATTGTAATAAGCTGGCAAAATCAGGAAGCAGCGTCACAGATTCTTTTGCAGGCAGTGCGTATCTCCTCTGCTGTAATCATAAGCGGTGGTACAATCCGGAGGCAGTCGGATGCAAAAAGGAACCAATCGGTGAATACACCCGCAGCCACCAGCCGGTCAATGATCTGTTTATTGCGTTCAAAACTGTCGAACTGCACCGCTATCATCAACCCGCAACTGTTTACCGACCTGATGGCCGGATGCATTAGCAACGATAAAAACAATTGTTCTTTCTCCCGCACCTGCTCAACCAGTTTGTCATCGAGCAACACTTCCATGGCAGCCAGCCCGGCAGCACAACTTACCGGGTGTCCTCCAAAAGTGTTAATATGGCCCAGCACCGGGTTGTGCGTAAGATGATCCATAATTTTTTTATCCGCAATAAAAGCACCCAATGGCATCCCGCCGCCGAGCGCCTTTCCCAGCAACAATACATCAGGCACCACTCCAAACTGCTCAAAAGCAAACAGGGTTCCGTTACGCCCGAAACCGAATTGTATTTCATCCAGCACAAGCAAACTGCCTGTTTCCGTGCAGCGTGTACGCAGGGCCGTTAGCCACCCGTTTTGCGGACGGATCACCCCTGCCTCAGCCTGCACCGTCTCCGCAATCACGCAGGCGGTTTTTTCTGTGATCAACTGCAGGTCGGGAAATGAATTATAATTCAATTGAAGAATTCCAGGCAATAATGGCCGGAAAGCATTGCGCCAGTATTCATCTCCCATAATACTCAGGGCACCCTGTGTACTGCCGTGGTAACTGTTTTTAAAGGACACGATCTCTGTACGGCCGGTAAAGCGTTTGGCAAGCTTCATGGCGCCTTCAGTCGCTTCACTTCCGCTTGCGGTGTAAAAAACAGAATTCAGTGAAGGCGGCAGGCATTCAGTAAGCTTTTTTGCGTAAGCTACCTGCGGCGTTTCAACCAGTTCGCCATACACCATAATGTGCATATAATTTTCCGCCTGTCTTTTAACGGCCTCCACCACTTTGGGATGACAATGACCCACATTGCACACGCTGATGCCGCCGATCAGGTCAATGTATTCCTTTCCATCCACATCCCACATTTTACTGCCGCTTGCTTTCACAATTTCAAGCGCCATGGGAGCAGGAGAAGTTTGTGCCACATGCGCTAAAAATAATTGCCGCTGGTTCATAGTCGCAAATTTCGGTGGGAAAGTTTGATATTTGAAGAAAATATACGCCCCGTGCCGGCAGGGCCCAACTAAACACCCAGTAACAAAACCGCCGCAGGCAAGGCTTCTGCCAACACCAACTACAAGCTTAAATGATATCATTATGCCACTGATACTTCCCGTAAAAAATGTCTACCCGTCTATGGGTAACAATTGTTTTCTCGCTCCCAATGCCACCATTGCAGGCGATGTGGTGATGGGCGACGATTGCAGCATCTGGTTCAACGCCGTAGTGCGGGGCGATGTAAACAGCATCCGTATGGGTAACAAGGTAAATGTTCAGGATGGTGCCATCATCCATTGTACTTACCAGAAAACCACCGTTAACATCGGAAATAATGTTAGCATCGGACACAATGCAATCGTACATGGATGCGTTATAGATGATAATGTATTGGTGGGAATGGGTGCCATCGTAATGGACAACGTGCATGTAGGCAGTAATTCCATTATCGCAGCCGGCGCCGTGGTACTCGAAAATACGGTGATTGAACCCGGAAGTATTTTTGCCGGCGTACCTGCAAAAAAAATAAAGACCATCAGCCAGGAAATGATTCACGGGGAAATTGACCGGATTGCGAATAATTACCTGATGTACAGCAGCTGGTTCAGGGAAGACGCACAGTAACCCGCTGGGTAAACGGCTAAACAGGGATTATTCAACCCGGCTGGTTACAGGGACAAAAAAATTATTATTTTCGGATCATGAAAAAAATACTTGTAGCAGTTACCTGCATCTGTTTACTGAGCTCTTGTTCATTGTTTAAAAGGAGCGAGAAAACCGGTTGCCCTTCAAACGGCAGAAATATCGGTGCGGAAAAACTCGCTGCCGGTGATGAAAAAGCCATGAAGGCAAGCAGCAAAGCTAAGTACAAGGGAAGAAAAAGTTTTTAAAACCGGGTGTTTTAAAAGCAACGACAATGTGATGAGTGAGCGGTGAATCGTATTCTTTTTTCAGTATAAACCGTTTTAATCCAAAATCACTAAAACCCTCACATCATGTGCTACCACTTGAAAACCCCGCTCGGTAATACCGTTGCAGTCATCGACGATAACTGCGGTATCTCCAAATTTTACGCCATCGCAGATACGCTCTCTGCAGAATTACAGGTAAGTTTCTTAAACCAGGTTGACGATGCCGAAACCCTCGATTGGGATTTCCATTACAAAAACCAATTGCTTACCCTGCACTACAATATATTCAACGGCGTTTCTATCTTCCCGCAGCATAAAAAAAACCTGCACCAGGAAAATAATGCGGTATTGGAAGTGGCCCACTTTTTAGAACGCAGGGCTTACTAACGGGCAGCCCTACCAGCTTTTTTCACTGATCTTTTCGAGGATGTTACAATAACTGATGTAACGTTCCATATGCACCTGCCCCTGCCCCACCGCAGCTTTTACTGCACAACCGGGTTCATTCAGGTGCAGGCAGTTATTGAATTGACAATGGTTGATGAGCACCCGCATTTCAGGAAAATAGTGGCTCAGCTCCTGGCGGCTGATGTCAACCAAACCCAGTTCCCTGATGCCTGGTGTATCAATGATCCTGGTACCGGGTGATACATCAAACATTTCAGCAAACGTGGTGGTATGCAATCCCTTGCCACTCCAGCCGCTCACGTCCTGCGTACGCAGTTGTAAGTGAGGAAACAAACTATTGATAAACGATGACTTTCCCACGCCTGAATGCCCGCTCAGCAAACTGGTCTTATCTTTCAGCAAATCTTTCACTTCTTCCACACCTTCATTTTTTTCAATGCTCATCCGCATCACCGTGTAACCCGCGTTCTCATACATTTCTTTGATGGCAGTAAATTGTTCTTCTTCCTTCTTCCTGTACAGGTCGGCTTTGTTAAACACGATCACCGAAGGAATATGGTAAGCCTCAGAAGTAATCAAAAAGCGATCAATAAAACCCTGCGATGTGCGGGGCTCCTTCAATGTGGCAAACAACAACGACTGATCAAGGTTGCAGGCGATGATATGATGTTGGTTTTTATTATGCGGTGATATGCGGGTAATGTAATTTTTCCTTGGTTCCACTGTTGTAATCGTAAGGGTATTCTCCAGTTCATTCTCCATTTCCACCTGTACCAGGTCGCCCACGGCAACAGGGTTGGTGGAGGTAATGCCGTCAATTTTCAACTTGCCCTTTATGCGGGCGTTAAAACTTTTACCCTCCCCATCTTTTAAAATGTACCAACTGCCGGTACTTTTATACACAGTTGCTTTCATCACCTGCAAGATAGTAAAGTAGTAAGGAAGCTGAATTATTTTGTACCCGGCACCGGTAACAATTCCAGGCATCGTTGCGTCGCACACTTGTACCACATACGCCTGCGCAACTTTTTAGGGAAATTTCTTGAGCACGGTAAAACGCAGGGCCACTTCCAGCAGCAGCAGCACCAGGGCGATCATTACAAAAGGAAAAAACTTTTCCGTGTAGCGGGTGAGAGAGGCAATTTCCACTTTTGATTTTTCGAGGGTATCTATCTCTTTATAAATGGCATCCAGGCCGGCATTGTCTTTTGCCCTGAAATACCGGCCACCCGTTTCATTTGCGATGGCTGTCAATAATTTTTCATCGATGGTAACTTTTTGCTGCTGCATCGTTATCCGCCCAAATGGATCCCGCACGGGGAAGGGCGCATAACCTTCAGTACCCACGCCGATCGTATATACTTTCACCCCAAATGCCTTGGCAATTTCTTTAGCGTTGTCCGGGCCGATCAATCCGCCATTGTTCTCCCCGTCCGTCAATAAAATCACCACCTTACTTTTTGATTTACTGCTGCGTAACCTGTCAACACTGGTCGACAATCCGTCCCCGATCGCAGTGCCGTCTTCAAGCAGGCCATTCCGGATATTTTCAACGGCCGCGTGCAATACAGCCCTGTCGGTGGTGAGCGGGCACTGGGTGAAACTTTCACCTGAAAAAATCACGATGGAGATGCGATCAGTGAGGCGCCGGTCGATGAAATCCTCCGCCACTTTTTTTGCAGCCTCCATCCGGTTGGGTGTAAAATCCTGTGCTGTCATGCTGCCACTAACGTCAATGCATAGCACAATATCGATTCCCTCGCCTTCCGTTTGCTGCTGTTCGTTTTTTGTTTGGGGTCTTGCCAACGCTACAATGATGCAGGCCATGGCAGCCATTCGTAACCAAAACGGCACCTGCCGGAGTGAACTGCGCCAGTTGGCCAACCCGTCAAAATTTTTCACGGAAGATACCTTTACACCCGCCTGCCGGTTGCTATTGTTCTTCAGGTACCACCAGGCAAGTACAGGCAACACAAGGCCCAGTAAAAAAAACAGCGGCGCCCCAAAACTGATATGTTTAAAATAATCGAAGATCAAGCCGGGTTGTTTTTATTGGTGTTTGACATTGCTTCTGCCTGTTCTATTAACTGTTTCACCTGTAAAAGGCATTGCCCGCTTTCTTCAGTAGCAGGTAAGTATTTTGCAAACTTAACGGCATCACTGCATCGTAAGGCAGCCGCCGCTCCAGACAAAGTTGTTCTGTCAATTTGCAATTGATGAAGTGATATCAAAAGTTCGCTGGTAGTGCTGCTGCCTAACCGGGTACCTCCTGCAGAAGAAAGATATTGCTTTAAAATTTCGGGCAGGCGACTGTGAAATGCTTTGATGCCTGCCGGCGTTGATACATTCATTTCTTTTAAGGTCTCAAGGTCAAGCATTGCCTGTTGATAAGCAGACAACCTGTTGGCAGAACGGTCAGCCGGTGCCGTTTTTTTATATCGCCTGTACAACCAAATCCCCAGCAGAATCAATACCAACAAAGCGGCAGCGCCTGCAAACCAATACCATAGCGGAATCTCATCCTTTACTTCCCGGATTGTTTTGATATCCTTTAAAGTATTGGTACTGTCGGCGAGATAGGCAACAGTGACCGGAAAAGAATCAGTAAACAGGTTGTACGTGGTATCATTGCTGGCACTGGTAAAGTTGGCACTCAGCGGAGGCAGGGTAAATTTTCCTGAATCAAAACTGGTGAAGGTGATTGTTTGTGAAAGTGCGGTCAGTTTCTGGCTGCTGAAAGTGGAATCAATTTTAGAACTGCTCACCACTTCAAAATGCTCCAGTGAATCAGGTACCTGCACCCACCGGATAAAAAAATCGGCCTTTGGCAACGTTGCTTTTATAGTAAGGTTAAATTGCTCACCGATGAGCACCTGGTTTTTGCTCACCGACGCCTGTATCGTGGGTTGCGCCACTGCGAGCAAACCGCTGCCAATGCATAAAACCATGATAATCGCCTGCCGTTTCAGTAGTTGCTTCATCAGTTGTTCAGTTATCAGCAGCATCAGCTTCTTTTGATAAAAAACTGCTGCAATACTTTTACATAATCTTCATCGGTACGGATATGCAGCAGGTCCGCGCCGGCTTTTTTGAAATAGTTTTTGCAAAGCTCACTTTGCTGAATAAAATGTTGGTGATAATTAAACTGAACCATCTTGTCGCTGCTGTCGATCCAACGTTTGGCACCTGTTTCAAGATCTTCCACCTGCAATAAACCTGCATCGGGCAACTGCATATCCATTTTATCATAAATGCGCAGCCCGATCACATCATGTTTCCCACCCACCACCTTCAGGTCGTTTTCATATTCCACATCAGCAAAGTCACTCAACACGAACGCAATACTTTTCTGGTGTGAGGCTTTGTTGAAGAATTTTATGGCTTCTTCCATTTTTGTGCGTTTACCAGCCGGCTCCATGGTGAGCAATTGCCGTACAATATACAATGCATGCTGGCGGCCCTTTTTAGGTGCAATGTATTTTTCAATTTTGTCGCTGAAAAAAACCGCTCCCACTTTATCATTGTTACTGATGGCGCTGAAGGTCAACACAGCTCCAATCTCCGTGATCAAATCTTTTTTTCGATGGTGAAACGTACCGAAAAGATTGCTGTTGCTGATATCCACCAACAGGTACACGGTTAGTTCCCGCTCTTCTTCAAATACTTTTGTAAAAGGGTGACTGAACCTTGCACTTACATTCCAATCGATAAACCGTACATCATCACCGGCGTAATATTCACGCACTTCACGAAAACTCATTCCCTTACCCTTAAAGGCAGAATGGTATTCGCCCGTAAACAGGTGGGTCGTGATCTTTTTACTTTTTATTTCAAGCTCACGTACCTTGGATAATATTTCTTCTGTAGTCAGCAATGGATTCAATTAACAGCAATGAGAGGATGCGGATCAGGGAACATTCACCACCCGCAATATTTCATTAATCACCTGCTCAGCGTTGATGTTCTCTGCTTCAGCTTCGTAGGTAAGACCGATCCTGTGACGCAATACATCTTTACAAACACTTCTCACATCCTCGGGAATCACGAAGCCGCGTTTATTGATAAAAGCAAAAGCTTTTGCTGCCAATGCAAGATTGATACTTGCTCTTGGTGATCCTCCAAAACCAATCAAAGGCTTCAGTTTGGCCAGTTGATATTGATCGGGGAACCTGGTGGCAAATACAATATCCAGGATATAATGTTCCACTTTTTCGTCCAGGTACACCTGGCGCACCAGTTCTTTGGCTGTGAGTATCTCGCTTTTGGATGCCACCGGGTTAATCACAGGCGCTGCAAGCCCCAGCGTATTCTGCCGGATAATTTGTTGCTCTTCCGTTTTGGTTGGATATTCAATGATCACTTTCAGCATGAACCTGTCAACCTGCGCCTCTGGCAATGGATAGGTTCCCTCCTGTTCAATCGGGTTTTGTGTAGCCAGTACTAAAAAAGGCTCTTCAAGTTTATACGTGTTTTCGCCGATGGTTACCTGGCGTTCCTGCATGGCTTCCAGCAAGGCGCTCTGTACTTTGGCCGGTGCACGGTTGATCTCATCTGCAAGAATAAAATTTGAAAAAATCGGGCCACGGCGAACATAAAAATCATTTTTCGCCTGGTTGTAGATCATTGTTCCGATTACATCAGCAGGCAACAGGTCGGGCGTAAATTGTATGCGGCTGAAATCAGCATGAATACTTTGCGCCAGCGATTTAATGGCGAGGGTTTTTGCAAGACCCGGTACACCTTCCAGCAATACATGGCCGTTACTTAATAAACCGATCATGAGGCGTTCGATCATGCCATGCTGGCCTACAATAGCCTTACTGAGTTCTTTATTAATTCTGTCGGCAAAGCCCGCCGCATCCTGTATCTTTTCATTCAGCAGGCGGATATCTTCGGCTGTTTGTAACATCATTGCTATCCTTATTTAATTAGGAATATATACTGGTTTCAGTTTTAACAGGGTACACAAAATACAAACAATGCCTTTACAAAAACGCTGCCGTATTGTGCAAAGGAAGAAAAATTGTGTTAAATGGAAGCTGGCGATACCCGCTGCAACATCAGGCCAGGTATTTTCCCACGATCGGTACCCTGCGTCCAACGCCGAAAGCTTTGGGTGATACCCGGATGATCGGGCAAAACTGGTTGCGTTTGTATTCATTTACATTCACCATTTTTAAAACGCGGTCAACAAGTGCCGCATCAAAACCCTGCGCTTTTATTTCACGCGGGCCCTGCCTGCGTTCAATATATTGGTACAATATTTTATCGAGCACTTCGTAATCCGGTAATGAGTCTGCATCTTTTTGCCCGGGCCTCAATTCGGCCGATGGTGCTTTGTTGATGATATTAACGGGTATCAGTTCTTTGTTTTTATTAATGTACCTCGCAAGCGAATACACCTGCAGTTTATAACAATCACCCAGCACGCCGATGCCGCCAGCCATATCTCCATACAAAGTACCGTAGCCGGTTGCCAGTTCGCTTTTGTTGGAGGTGTTGAGAAGGATGTAGCCAAATTTATTGGCGATGGCCATCAGCAGGTTGCCCCTTGTACGGCTCTGGATATTTTCTTCAGCCACACTAAAGGGTAAGTCGCCGAACATTGGTTGTAAGGCTGATAAAAAACTTTCGTAAATATTTTTGATCGGAATGATTTCATAGGGGTTACCCAGGTTTTGACTCAGCAGTTCCGCATCACTTACACTATGCCCGGTGCTGTAGGGCGAAGGCATAAGCACGGCTTTAACCTGATCGGGGCCGAGTGCTTTACAGGCAAGTGCAATGGTAACAGCGCTGTCGATGCCGCCACTGCTGCCGATGATCGCCTTTGTAAAACCCATTTTACTGAAATAATCTTTAATACCCATCACGATGGCATCGTGTACCTGGTGTATGTTGAGCGTTTCATCCAATACGGTTGGATTTAATTCCATGTCACGAATTACAGCGGATTGCTCAAGTACCGGGCCCATGATGGTTCCATCATCATTCAAAACAAAACCCTGCAGGGAAGTTTCAAAGAAAGGCAACTGGCCGCAGAGATTTGCATGGCGGTCAAACACCAGCGACGCACCGTCAAATACAATTTCCGTTTGGCTGCCCACGGCGTTGCAGTAAAACATCGGGATCTTATATTTGAGCACATTGGCTTTGATGATCGCTTTCCGGTCCTCATCGTGTGTATAGTCAAAGGGAGATGCTGAAATATTGATCATCACATCCGGCTCCTGCTCCATTAATTTATCCATCGGGCATACCCTGTACAATGGATTATCGCCGAGGTTCCAGATATCTTCACAGATGGTAAGCGCAATTTTTTTTCCTTGGTGTTCAATCACATTCCATTCATATGCCGGCTCAAAATAACGGTACTCATCAAATACATCGTAAGTAGGTAAACAGGTTTTGTGGGCAACCGCTTTTACTTCCCTGTTGTATAAAAAGAAGGCCGCATTAAAAAGATCTTTGCCGTCTTTCACAGGATTTTTTTCCGGCGCGCCGATGATCACTGCGATATTGTCTGCATGCACTTTGATCTCGTCAACTGCGTGCCTGCACTTTTCAATAAAATCATCAAACTCGAGGAAGTCACGGGGAGGATAGCCACATACGCTGAGTTCGCTGAAAACCACGATGTCGGCGCCCTGGCTTTTAGCTGTTTCGATGGCCGAAATAATCAGGGAAGTATTGCGTTCAAAATTACCGATGTGATAGTTCTGCTGTGCTAAAAATATTTTCATGTTTCAGATCAGCCCAGGCAGCGGGCTTAACGTAACGTTTAAAAAAAATGTTATTTATTTGTAAAGTTAAAACTTTAAAACCCATTATTAATGAAGCGTTCATTTATCGGCGTTATGTTTACGGTGCTGTGTGTTTGTTCCTGTAATAATGCCAACAATGCCCCGGATGTTTCAGGCATACAGGTGAACTTTACCGTTGATCGTTTTGAAAAAAAACTTTTCGATACCACCGCTGCTTCTTTCGCCGGTTACCTGCAGCAACTGCAAACCACCGATCCTGCATTCACCGGTATTTTTTTAAACCAGGTGCTGAATGTTGATCCCCGCTGGCCGGCAGATACCACGGCAGCTTATGTAAACGGGTTTGTAACCAGCTACCGCCCGGTGTATAATGACGCTGAAAAAATTTTCAGTGATTTTTCATCCTACAGGCAGGAACTCGAAAAGGCCTGCCGGTATGTGAAATATTACTTTCCAACCTACAAGCTTCCCACAAAGATCATTACCTATATTGGCCCGGCTGATGGTGATGGTGACGGCATCAGTAACGACGCCTTTATTATCGGCCTCCATTATCATCTCGGGAAAGACAATCCTTTATACAAAACCGATCTTGTTACCCAGGTGTATGCCGATTTTTTAACCAACCGCTTTGAGCCTGCCTACATTCCGGTAAACTGCATGATCAACGTGGTGAATGATCTTTACCCGGAAAAAGAAAGCGATCAACCTTTGGTGGACCAGATGATCGAAAAAGGGAAGCGGCTTTTTATACTCAGCAAGTTTTTACCCGGCACTGCAGAAAATCTTTTAATCGGGTACACGCCCACGCAGATGAAAGATTGTTATAAAGGAGAAGCGAGGATTTGGGATATGTTTGTAAAAAACGACCTGCTGCAGTTAAATGACAAGAACAGGATCAAAAATTATATTGGTGAGGGTCCTAAAACGCCGGAGTTGGGAGAAGATGCCCCAGGTAATATCGGTTCTTTTTCAGGCTGGCAGATTGTGAAAAAATACATGGAGAAAAACCCTGCCACCACCTTACAACAACTAATGGCACTGGATAACGACCTGGTTTTCCAAACAGCCAAATACAAGCCCTGATTTACTACAACTACAACCTTTTACAGCAATGCTGCTCAGGCAGCCTGCATTTGTGGGCGCTTCTTTTTCTTCACCACCTGCTCTTTGCCAAGGGTTCGCATTACCCGGAAATGAGATGCCACGGCTTCCATCATTGAATCGTATTTATTATACGGTAAACCAAATTCCCGGCACTTGCGCATCACAATTTTACTGATGGCAGGATAATGTATATGACTCACTTTCGGGAAAAGATGATGTTCGATCTGGAAGTTAAGGCCTCCTACAAACCACGACAATACTTTATTACCCGTGGCGAAGTTGGCCGTAGTTTTCAATTCATGTTCGGCCCACGCAGTTTCAATGTGTTTTGTTTCATCCAGTGCAACGGTTTCAAACTCTGTGATCTCCACCACGTGCGCCAACTGGAAAACCAGCGACAAAGTAAGTCCCATGGTGGCATTCAGCAACAGGTATCCTGCCAGCCATGGACCAAAACCCCATACCATTGCAGGTATTATCATGTAAAAAATAATGTACAATATTTTTGTTGCCCAAAAAATGATGTGATTTCTCCCGGTCATTTTCCATCCTGTGGTGGTGTAAATCTTTCCCGAAAAATATTTTGCAAAATCCATCGTGAATACCCAGAACAAGGTGCTGAGAGCGTATACCGGCAGCAGGTACAGGTGTTGTAATTTATGTGCGGGCACCCACCGTTGCGATTCACACTGGCGGATGATGGGGCTTTTGGCGATATCATCATCCAGTCCGTCCACATTGGTATAAGTGTGGTGCAGGATATTGTGCTTCTGCTTCCAGAAAAAAGCGCTGGCGCCAAGGGCGTTCATTGTAAGCCCCAGGAATTCGTTTATCCGTGGTCGTGAGCAATAACTGCCGTGGTTGGCATCGTGCATGATGTTAAAGCCGATGCACGCAAGTATGTAGCCCAACAACGCTGATAAGCCCAGTGCAACCAAAGCTGGAGGTTGTAAAAAAAGCAGGCCCAGGTATATGCCTACCGCCGTGGAGATGAGCACCACTGTTTTGAGGTAGAGCCGCCAGTTACCCGTTTTCCTGAGATGTTGCTCGTGAAAATACTCATCTACAGCAGTCTTAAGGCTTTGATAAAATACATTATTGCTGTTGTTGAAAATTACTTTTGTCATTAAGGATATATAGGATAAAATAATAGTGGGGGCTACAATCAGTTCAGTTTAAATGGAACCATCATCTCGAAGGCAGGAATGGATACTTTAAATACTTTTCTATTGTTGATGTTTTCCATCTGGTACGTTCCATACATTTTACCCATCTCCGTTTTTAAATTACAACCACTGATGTATTGATATTTTGTGCCGGGATTGATAACGGGTTGAACGCCGATAACGCCCTCTCCTTCCACTTCCCGCAGGTTACCGGTGGCATCAAATATATTCCAGTGACGGCGAAGCAGTTTTACAGCATAGGAATTATTGTTTTCAATGGTTATCCTGTACGCAAACATAAATTCATTGTTCGCAGGATTGCTGTAATCAGGCTGATAAAAAGTTTCCACCGAAACCGTAACTCCTTCTGATATTTTTGAAACCATTGTAAAATGTTAAGTATGTAAATATAGCGAAAAGAATAAGGTTTTTTGTAAATTACCAAATTGTAAACAATAATGCATCAATCATGCCGGTAACAAAACATACGTATCAAAATAGCGAGGTCACCGTTTTATGGCAGCCGGGAATTTGTATTCATTCAGGAATTTGCGCCCGCGGTCTTTCAGCTGTTTTTAATCCACAACGCCGTCCCTGGATCGATCTCAGCCAGGCAACCACGGAGGCAATTATTGAACAGGTGAAAAAATGCCCGAGTGGAGCACTCAGCATACCTGGCTTAACAGACCAACAACAGGCCGATCATTAAATTTTCTTGGCACCTGTATAACCATTCTTTTGCAACCATTGCAACACTTTATCGCGGTGATCGCCCTGCACGATAATCTCACCATCTTTTACAGCCCCTCCTGAACCGCAAAATGTTTTTAAACTTTTGCCCATTGTTTCCAGGTCGGCAAGGCTACCGCTAAACCCGGTAACCAAGGTGACCGCCTTACCGGCCCGCTGCTTTTTATCTAATACAATCCGAAGTTTTTGCTGAGCAGGAGCCGGCGTGATTTCCGGTTCCTGGTCTTCACTTTTGAATTTGAAATCGGGATCAGTTGAATAAACAAGTCCGCCTAAGGAGTTTAATTTTTTCTTTTGCATCAATGATCATTTATCTATTACTGCTTTCAGGCTGAGGTCGAGGCTTTTTGCCTGGTGAATGATGGCCCCGCTCGAAATAAAATCAACGCCGGTAGCCGCATACCCGGTTAGGTTTTGCAGGTTGATTCCGCCACTGGCCTCCGTTTGGTACTTGCCGTTGATAAGTTCCAATGCTTCAGCGATCTGGCCCGGCGTAAAGTTATCGAGCATGATCACATCCACCTTTCCGGTTGCCATAACTTCCTTC
The DNA here is from genome assembly GCA_964452405.1 of uncultured Ferruginibacter sp. GTDB lineage: Bacteria > Bacteroidota > Bacteroidia > Chitinophagales > Chitinophagaceae > Ferruginibacter. Next base: position 10,019 of record CAYVLT010000034.1, on the reverse strand, counting down.
ACATCCTGCAGGTTTCTCGTTTCCACTTCTATCCTTAGCCCCGGCTTTTTTGCCTGTACATAATTGTAGGCCTTTTCTATGGCCTGTTTAATGCCTCCGCAATAATCGATATGATTGTCTTTGAGCATGATCATATCGTACAGGCCGAAGCGATGGTTTACACCGCCACCGATCCGCACAGCTTCTTTTTCCAGCAACCTGAAATTGGGAGTTGTTTTGCGGGTGTCGAGCAGCTTGGTTTTATAAGGTTTCAACTTTTCAGTGAACTGCCTGGTTAATGTGGCAATGCCGCACATGCGTTGCATACAGTTGAGCACAAGCCGTTCGCATTGCAAAATGGTATGCACTTTGGCCTGTACTTCAAACGCGATCTCACCAAAATGCATGCTTTCCCCATCCTGTTTAAATGCTTTGAAAACAGCGTGGGGTTCCATAAACCCAAATATTTTTTCCGCCACCTGCATCCCGGCCAACACACCGTCTTCCTTGATTTTTAAAACCGCTTTCCCGGTTGCAGCCGCATCTATGCTGGCGAGGGTGGAATGATCTCCATCCCCAATGTCTTCCGCAAAAGCATTTTTTATCAGCTGCTTTAATTTTTCTTCATATACCATTCCTACAAAGCTAAAAAAATAAAAAGCCCCCGGGGCATAGCGGGGGCTGATATTTTATTTTTCGGTTAACTACCTGCTTTCAAAACGCAATTCCTGTAACACCTGCACGTCGCCTTTCTGCTTCATGTAAATGGTTGTTCTGAAACTCCCGTTTTTAGTGACCAAGGTACCGATGCAATACTGCGAGCCTGCGTTCTGCCCTTTATGAATCACATCAAAACTTTTAACAGGATTATTGTCAAAAAAATCTTTCAGAATTATTTCTGCCTGGCTCTTGCTATAGCTACCCGTTTTGTCAGGAAGTGATATTTCGACAGTATTATCAAAGAATTTAGCGATACCCGCCGTATTGCCCGTTTTCATGGCAGTTGCCACTTCGTCGATCGTTACAGCGATCGTAAAAGATGACAATACAGCAACCGAAAATACCATCGCGAAAAATTGTTTCATGATCTCTTCTTTACGGGGGTTATTTTACTAAAAACGTGCCAGTGATGCTTATATTATCCTTTGCGGTGGCTAATATATAAAAGAAGACAGTTCACTTTCAAAAAAAGTTGCAAATCAAGTAGCTTTGCATCATGAAAAATAAAAAAGCAATCCTGATCATCATGGATGGTTGGGGACTTGGAAAAGTAAAAAGCAGTGATGCCATTCAACATGCCAATGTACCCTTTGTAAGTTCATTGTATAAAAAATATCCAAATACAACATTGGTTACCTGCGGCGAAGATGTGGGTTTACCCGATGGGCAAATGGGCAACAGCGAAGTGGGCCATTTAAACCTGGGTGCCGGCCGCATTGTGTACCAGGAACTCCAGCGCATCAACGTGGCCATCCGCACGGGTGAATTTCAAAAAAATGAAACCCTGCTGGCGGCCATCCGTTATGCAAAAGAAAATAACAAAGCCTTACACCTCCTTGGCCTCGTGAGCAATGGCGGTGTACACTCTCACATCAATCATATCAAAGCCATTGCTGATGTGTGTAAGGCTTCGGGTTTATCCAACCTGTTGGTTCATGCCTTTACCGACGGACGCGACACTGATCCGAAAAGCGGGTTAGGATTTATCACCGAGCTTAAAGCCCATCTTGATCAATCCGTTGGCGCCATTGCCACAATCACCGGCCGGTATTACGCAATGGACCGGGACAAACGTTGGGAGCGGGTGAAACTCGCTTATGATGCAATGGTGAATGCCAGCGGGGAAAAATCCACCGACCTGCTGCAGGCCATTCGTGATTCCTACAGTAATAACGTTACGGATGAATTTATTAAACCGATCATCAATGCCAACCTGCAGGAAACTAAGATCCAGGAAGGCGACGCAGTGATCTGTTTTAATTTCCGCACCGATCGCTGCCGTGAAATTACCCAGGTACTCACGCAAACGGATATGCCGGATTTTGACATGAAAGCCCTTCAGTTGCACTACACCACCATGACGCAATATGATCAAAGCTTCAAAGGAGTGCAGGTGATGTTTGAAAATGATGACCTCAAAAATACCATCGGGGAAATTTTACAACAACAGGGTAAAACACAGATCCGGATCGCCGAAACTGAAAAATATCCACATGTTTCTTTTTTCTTCAGCGGTGGCAGGGAAGTGCCTTTTGATGGCGAAAGAAGGATCATGATTCCATCACCAAAAGTTGCCACTTACGACCTGCAGCCGGAAATGAGTGCTTTTGCTGTAACCGATGCCATTGTAACAGAGATCGAAAACAACCCACCAGATTTTATTTGCCTCAATTTCGCCAATGCAGATATGGTGGGACATACAGGGGTTTGGGAAGCGGTGATCAAAGCGGTGGAAACGGTGGACACCTGCGTTGAAAAAGTGATAACGGCAGCATTGAAACAGGACTATGCCATTTTTTTAACGGCAGATCACGGTAATGCAGACTATGAGATCAATGAGGATGGAACTCCCAACACTGCGCATACTTTAAACCCGGTTCCGTTTTTTGTAATCGACAATGAATGGAAGGGTGAACTGGTACCGGGAAAGTTAGGCGATATTGCGCCCAGTATCCTCACCATGATGGGACTACCGATCCCGCAGGAAATGACAGGAAATGTATTGATTAAAAATTAATATTATATTTATTCCCGTTTAAACCTTTTCTTCACCAACAATAATGTGATGGCAAAAAAAATCCTGCTGTTTTTACTGGTTGTCCTGGTCGTGATCCAGTTCTTTCACCCGGCTAAAAATATCAACACTACTGCTGCAGCCACGGCTAACGACATCAGCAAAGTATTTCCAGTACCCGAAGATGTACAGAAAATTCTTTCCACCAGTTGTTATGACTGTCATAGCAACAACACGGCCTATCCCTGGTATTCAAAAGTTCAACCGGTAGCCTGGTGGCTCAACCACCACATAGAGGAGGGAAAACGGGAAATCAACTTCAACGAGTTTGCTGCTTACAGCCTGCGCCGGCAATATAAAAAACTTGACGAGGTGGTGGAACAGGTGAAAAAGGATGAAATGCCCCTTAGTTCCTATACTTTGATACACAAGGATGCCATACTTACGGGCCAGCAGAAAGAAGCCCTTTTTGCCTGGGCCACAGCGGCGATGGATACGATGAAAGCAAAATACCCCGCCGATAGTTTACTGCGAAAAAAATAGTCAAATGGGGCCCCAAAAAGGCTCCAAAACCAGTTGCGACCCCCTTAATTAGAGGGGTCGTATTTTTTTGCCCATGCAGCAAAAAAGCAATTGATTTTGCCTATATTTATGGTCTGTAAACCAAGCACAATTATGACTGAAGAGCAAATGCTTTCCGGCTGCCTCCAAAATGATGCTGCCTCTCAAGATGCATTGTACTCTCGACACAGCCCCCGAATGCTTGGGGTTTGCTACCGCTTCGCTAAAAACAGGGAAGATGCTGAAGACATGTTGCAGGAAGGTTTTATCAAAGTGTTTTCCCAGATCCATCAGTACCGTAACGAAGGAGCATTGGAAGGCTGGATACGGAGAATAATGGTGCACACCTGTATCAACTCACTGAAAAAGAATAAAAAGTTTTCAGACAGTGTTGACATTTCTTATGCAGGTGGCATTGGAATAAGGGAAGAGGCCATACCGGCCATCATACAGGCAAAAGAAGTGGTGGAATGTATACGGATGCTGCCATTGGGCTATCGTACCGTGTTGAACCTGTATGCCATTGAAGGTTATTCGCACAAAGAGATCGGATTGATGCTTGATATTGAGGAAAGTACCAGCAGGAGTCAATACACGAGGGCCAAAACCATGCTGGAAGATATTTTGATCAGGAAAAAAATATTGCAGAAACCAAAAGAGAAAGTTCCGGTGATTTCTGCAGCTGTTTAATACAAAGCCAAACTAACATATACCCTAACTGCAAGATGCTTGTGAAAAATGGAAAGTAAGTACAACATAGATAATTTTGAAAAGTTTCTGAGAGAAAGAACAGACGATTTCAAAATGTACCCTTCTAAAAGAGTCTGGTACAGTATATACAATAATATGCACCCGGGTAACCGCCTGCCCTCTGTGTCAATGTGTATCATTTTGATTTGTTCACTTCTGCTGGTTGGATACCTGAACACAGGAACCAATAAAAACACAAACAGTTCAATTGCAAAAGTAACCGGTACACCTGGTAACGATTTTGTTGCCATTGCAAAAACTGCCAACAGCACTCCGACGGTGGCCTTGCCATCAACAACGGCAACTGCCCCCACGCTGAACAATACAAACGAACCTGTACTTACTGCGGCAACACCGGATGTTTCCAGCTACGATGCCGCCAATTATCATTCCGGCGATGCCAATGCCGGCAGCAACACCCGGGCCAGGGCTACCAACAGCTACCCCACTACCTCAAAAAATATAGTTGATACAAAACGTACCACTGGCCAACGTACAACTGCTGCTGTCAGTTCAGCTGTTGCGGCTAACCCAGCGATTGATCTTTCATCAGGTTCAGCAATGAAGGTTTTAACCGTGAGCGAGGAGTATAACAACAAAAGCGGGAATACGATAACAACTGAAAGTATTTCAACTAACAGGGCTACCGAAACTGCGGGCGCTACACTCACCGGCAAACAAACCACCGCTGTTATTACAGAAGAAAGCGGGCAGTTTACAGTTTCAGGTGGCGAGGTTTCAACTGAGTTGGCCCTTCAAAGCACCCCGGTAGAAAACAATGATGCAAAAGCAAGTGAAAAAGCAGCTACTGCTGATCAATCATCCAACCTCGTTGTTGATGTAATTACTGAAAGCGACAAAGCCTGGATGGAAAATTTTGCCCTGTATAACCGGCCTGTTCCGAAAAAATGGGCTGGAAAGATTACCCGGCAGGCTTACATCACTCCTTCATTAGTATACCGCAAGCTTTACAACAATACCCAGGATAAAGCACTTAGTGGTAATGGAAATGGAAATTTCAACAGCGCAAACGTTGACCAATCCGTTGTACAGAAACCTTCCATTGGCATCGAAACTGGTTTGTCTTACCAATACGACCTGCTGAAGGCGGTACGGTTAAAAGCGGGTATCCAGTTCAATTATACCCGTTACAATGCACACGCATTTGAAAACCATCACCCCATCGCGACTTCGATTACCCTTAACAGTGAGGATCATCTTACCGCTTATGAGGTATTCAGAACAACACAGTACTCAAACAGCATTGGTTTGGCCCCGGTTAAACTGCATAACGAAACCTATCAATTGTCGTTGCCGATCGGTGCTGATTTAAAATTACTTTCCCTGAACAATATCGCCTGGTATGCCGGCGCCACCATTCAACCCACTTTTGTAGCGTATGCCAATACCTACCTGATCTCGTCTGACAGGCGCAATTACGTTAAGGATAAATCAATGCTGAATCATTTCAATATGAATGCGGGATTTGAAACCTACCTCTCCATAAATACGAATGGTTTTAACTGGCAGATCGGGCCCCAGTTCCGCACCCAGTTGTTTTCTACCAACAAACAGATCTACTCCGTGGAAGAACGCTTAATGAGTGTAGGATTAAAGATTGGAGTATCTAAGAAGCTATGATTTTTTAAAGTGACACAACCATAAACAATTTTTTAAAGGGAATAACGTTTTAGTAAAGTTCCCAAGGAACAAATCATCAATAAAAGCCACTGCGCCGTACCAGCAGTGGTTTTTTTGTTTTACCCCTTATACGGGTTAATTTTACCAGATGAAAAAAAGGTTCCTGGTAGTTTATTTTTCCCTCTTTATATTTTACAGTTGTTCCGATAACAAAACTAACAGCAGCAAGCCGGTTACCACCCCCGTGGATACCACCGCCGCTTCCCCGGAATCTTTTTTACCGGTTACGCCATTTCTCCAGGGACAACTGGCTTTGCTGGACTCCTTGCAGGTAACCATTCTGCAGATCAGTTCAATGAACGGAAAAGAAGATTCTACGTGGATCTCAAAGGAGAAGATGATCCCACAACTGCAGCCGTTTGTTTCGGTTAACATCGATAAAGAAAATCTTATTCCTTTTTTTAAAGAAACAAAGTTCAACGACCAGAGTACAGAAGCCGTTACGTTCACTTATGACCCAAGGGTACCACTTCCGGACAGCATTACGATCCGTCATTGGGATGTGTATGTTGATCCTGAAAAAGGAAATATAAAAAGAGTGTACATCGTACAACAGGTTAAAGAAAAGGGTATCCTGCTTACCCGGCAACTTACCTGGCAAACCGGCAAATGGGCGAAAATAGTTACTATCAGCGGCGAAGCCGGCACCAACCCCGTTCTGCAAAACAGTAAATGGGTATGGGACTTCAATGAATAATGTGGCCGTAAACCGGTAAAAGCAACGAATCATCATGACACAGGAGGAGTTTTCAACAATTGCGCATACCATTCCACTACAACCCGGTATCTATAAATATTACGACGAGGCGAACGAGTTGTTATATGTTGGAAAGGCAAAAAGTCTTCGAAAGAGGGTCAGCTCCTATTTTTCAAAAACCTTTAGCAGTTATAAAACGCATGAACTGGTTCAGCGGATCAGGAAGATAGAATTTACGATCGTGAATAACGAGCAGGACGCTTTCTTGCTGGAAAACTCACTGATTAAAAACTTCCAGCCCATCTTTAACATTAACCTGAAAGATGATAAAAGTTACCCCTATATCGTAATCAAAAAAGAGCCATTTCCACGTGTGTTTTTCACCAGGCGAAAGATCAACGATGGATCACAATATCTCGGACCTTATGCATCGCTCACCAAAGTAAGGGAGTTACTGGATTTTATCCGTCAGCATGTTCCCTTACGCACCTGCAAGCTGAATCTTACCCAGGCAAATATTGAAAAGAAAAAATTCAAAGTATGCCTTGAGTACCATCTCGGAAATTGTAAAGGCCCTTGTGAAGGATTGCAAACACCGGAGGATTACGAAGAAGGACTTGGCTATGTAAGAAGCATCCTGAAGGGAAATTTATCTCCTGTGATGCAACATTTCAAAACACAATTACAGGAGGAAGTACAGGAACTTCAGTTTGAAAAAGCCGCCATCACCAAGAAAAAACTGGAGTACCTGCAGGAATATAAATCCAGGTCAACGGTGATCAATGAGCGCATTGGCACTGTGGATGCATTCAGCATCCTGCAGGAAAATGACACGGCCTATGTCAATTATCTTGCTGTAAGCAACGGCGCCATCATTCTCACCAAAACCATCACCCTTACAAAAAAACTGGATGAAACACCGGCCGAAGTGCTGGCCTTTGCCGTTGCACAATTACGTAGCACTTTCAACAGCGAAGCCAAAGAGATCATTGTTCCCTTTGACATAGATTTTTCCGGTGATGATATCCTGGTAACAGTTCCGAAGGCCGGTGACAAAAAGCAACTACTCGAACTATCAGAAAAAAACGTTGATTACTTTAAAGATGAATTAAAAAAGAAGAGCCTGTTGTTGCTCGAAAACAAGACAGCCGGCGAGGTAAACAACGTACTCTTACAGATGCAGCAGGATCTGCATCTTTCCCAGGTGCCCACGCATATTGAATGCTTTGACAACTCCAATTTCCAGGGAAGCTATCCTGTATCTGCCATGGTATGCTTTAAAAATGGGTTGCCGAGCAAAAGTGACTACCGGAAGTTCAATGTAAAAACAGTGAAGGGTGCCAATGATTTTGCAACAATGAAGGAAGTGGTGTACCGTCGGTATAAGCGACTAAAAGAGGAACAGGCCCCGCTACCCCAGCTGGTGATCATTGATGGTGGTAAAGGGCAACTGGGTGCCGCTATGGAAAGCGTGATTGAATTAGGATTACAGGGAGCCCTTACCCTGGTTGGCCTGGCGAAAAACGAAGAAGAATTGTTTTTTTACCAGGACACAGAATCACTAAAATTACCCTGGGATAGTGAAAGCCTCAAGCTGATTCGAAGAATCAGGGATGAAGTTCACCGCTTCGGGATCAGTTTTCACCGGAACCAAAGAAGCAGGGGAAGTTTTAAAAATGAGCTGGATAATATTGAAGGCATTGGCAAATCGACTATAGACAGCCTCCTGAAAAAATTCAAGTCAGTTAAAAAGATCAGGGCTGCCGGCATTGATGAACTATCAGAAGTAATCGGGACCGCAAGGGCAAACATCATTGCGACCTATTTCAGGAAGAAAGAAAACCAGGATATGCCCCCGGAAGCAACATAAAAAAAGGGCCAGGATAAAAATCCAGCCCCGTTTTAAAATCCAATATCCTATGAAAAACCGAAGTAAAGATATATCGTATTCTTTTTTAAACAATACCCCGAATAGGGTATATAGCTTTTATCCTCCATTATTTACCAGGCGGTAACTACTCTCCTTGAATGGCAAAAAAGCCATATAAAAAGCAAAACCCCCGGATACCGGGGGTTTCACAGTTAACTTAAACGATATTAGTAACTCCACAAATCAAGTTCGTAGTTGAATATCTTTTCTTTAATTCTTTCACCTTCAAGCAATTGGAAGATTGTATTGTCTCTCATTCCTCCTTGTTGTGCAATCGGGAGATCGAAAGGGTTATCAATGGTACTCTTGATGATACGACCGCTGAACATGCGATTTTCGAAAAGCTCTTCCCAGGTCATCCTGGCGCCAAAGTTCTTTCCATTGTACACTTCGTATTTGGCAAAGATGGGTCTTAAATCAGGATAGTACACCCAGAACAAAGGATACGCCTGGTCACCGATCTGGATACCGGTTGAAGTGGTTAACTTTTTTACTGGTGCGATTCCCAATATCCTCCAGAACAATCTTGAAGCTTCTTTATCAAAAATCACTTCTTCTTTAATCTGGAACTTGTAAAAAGAATCGAGGTTTACTTCGTTTTGAACTGTTTTTTGTCCGATCACGTTACCCAACGAATCATACACATCCGTTACTGTTGATCCACCGGTCACAACTTTTGCAACTTCACTAACGGTAAGCGGTGTTGTAAACCTGTCGTCAATATTGCTGAATGCAGTTACGTCTCCGTCCTGTATCGCCTTCATCAAAATGGAAATGAAACGTTGATTACCATTGTTCTCATCTGCTGAATAACGGAATGGCAGGTTGATCTTCTCCCTTGCATCAATTTCCCTCCAGATCTTATGACGATATACGGCATCATCAGCCCTGAGGTGTTCGTAAGCCAAAGGCGTCCGGTCACGGATATCCTTTGTTTCAACAGCTTCATCGGGGCGGAGCGACTTTTTCACTTTTGCCAAAGGAAGACTGTCTGGTACCGGTGGTTCTGGTGCTTTTGCAACAACCGCAGTGGTGTCTACCTGCTGTGCAGGACTAACCGTAGCTTTTGTTTTACTCTTGGTGTTTTTTCTTACAGTTGTATTTGCTCTTTTAGAAGAGCTACGCTTTTTCCCTTTTTGTGCCTCTGCCACATTGGAGATGGCGATAAAAAAGAAGGCGAACAAACACAGCCTGATTAAAGTCTTTTTCATAGATATATAATTAAATTATTTTAACAAAAAGCCCGGAGACTGGATAGTCCTTTTGCTGCCATCAGGACCAACCACCTGAACCTGGTCGAAGATCACTGAAGTACCAGGACCACATTTTGCCATTTGTGCAATACCGCCCAGGTTGTTGCCGGTTAAGGTAACTGATTGAGGAACCGGGAAACCGGCGCCAGTGAAATAAACTGTGCCACCCACCACCTGGAAACGGGCATCGAAGTCGAAGTTTTCAAGATCAGCCCTGCAGAACTGCTGTGCTTTGAATACAGCCGCCTGGATAGCACCGCCCGAACTTGGCCCCACTTTGAAAACCGGGTCAGGAATTCTTTTAACCCTGAACTCGAATGGAGTGGTTTTGCCGTCGGCAGTAACACTCAATTTTGTAGTACCGATCGAGGTAGCTTTTACATTCAATTTTCCATTGCTTCCGGAAATAGTTGC
>CAYVLT010000033.1:2366-27614 GCA_964452405.1 uncultured Ferruginibacter sp. | reverse complement strand
ATGGAAGGTTGGATCAAACAGCTAAGTCAGTTGACAGTTACAAAAAATCGGTGAAATTATATCGCTCCATTAAAATGAATGTGCTGGCGAATGTGGTGGAAAGTCTGCTTAAAAGTGCACAGGGCATCGGCGATATGTATGCCGGCATTGAGATCGGCGCCAAGGGCGTTAAGATGACGGTGATTGATGTAAAACTGAGCAAGGACCGGCAATACGATTATACATTAAAAGGCGATACTTCCATCAATACCGATGCGGCAGAGCTCTCTTATAAAAGTGAGAAGGAAACCAAAAAAGCACTGACTGTGCTATGGGACATTATCAAACAACGGTACCAGATACCTTCAGGCAACATTCATATAGTGATCAGCAGCGGGCTGCGGCAGGAGCTGGACAAATATGAAAAGACAGATTATTTTTCTTCCATCGTACGACCGGCAGAAATGGATTCTGCCGTGGTGATCACATCCGTTACGCCCAACCAGGAAGCGGAGTTGAGCATCCTGGGCATCGTGCCGCAGAAAGACAGGTACACCGCCAATCAACTCGATATCGGTAGTGGTAACACCAAGGGCGGTTATTTTGATGAAGCACATCGGCTGGTACCGGTTACCTTTCCTCTGGGAACAAAATCATTTCAACGCCTGGTGGATTCCCGTGAAAAGGGCGACCTGAAACAGTTTGTGGCTGCCGCTGAAAAATTATGGGCCGACAGCATCACATTTACCGTGGATACCGAGCTGGCATTTAAGAACGATTTTAAATCGAAAGACGTGATCTACCTGTCAGGTGGTATTATCTGGGCACTTACTTCTTATCTCTACCCCGAAGCTACCGGTCAGAATTACGTAGAGCTTTCCGGCAAGGATATTTCAGCTTTCCGTCAGAAATTGGTGAATGATTACAACGGCCTTTTAAATCCACCTTCATTACTCACCATCAACGATCATGTGATGCAGGTGACGGCCCGCAATAACATTGAACGGGTAACCAAAACATACGACCAGCGGGCATTAACTGCAGGAGCCATCCTGCTGGATGAGTTGATCAAAAAAGTGAATGCCATCAACCCGAATAAAAAATTCATCTATCCCCGTTACGGCTACGTGGGCTGGATCAGCGGCTACATCATCAAACAGGTAACCCACCAATATACCGGCCTGCTGGCGGTGAACCGTTAACACCCGGTTGCCGGTTAAACCACCTTTATTGCTTTTGACAGGGAAAAATAAATGTTCTCCCTTATGCTGTTCAAATAATGCTAAAGGTGATAAAAAGGAAGCGTTGATAATTCATTGTTCTGGAACAGGGAAGCACTAATTTTGTTCCTGGTTTTCGTGTAACCGGATGTTCTTTTGTGCCGCCAACTAAATCAACGACCCATGCGATATGGATTCATTGCTGCTTTACTGCTATTCGTTTTTACCAACAACAGCCCTGCCCAAACCAATCATTACAGCAGCGCCAGGGGAAGCTGGAAAGTGATTCCCTATGCACCAAATGTTGTTAAACTTGTTTTTCAACCCAATGGTTATACGCACGATGAAAATGTTACCGGCGCCGTATTGGCAACAAGAACCGCCACTACCAATGTGCAGGCAGCACCTGCAGCCGGTTTGGTGAAATGGGCTGGTAAGCAGGTACAACCAACCGCTGTAAAGGACAGTGCCGGAAATGTTTTTTTCAGGTTTCAATTGCAACCGGGAGAAAAAATTTTTGGTGGCGGAGAACGGGCGCTTCCGTTGAACAGGAGAGGATACAGGTTCCCGTTATACAACAATCCATGGTACGGGTACAGTATGGGAGCTGATGCGCTGAATTTTTCCGTGCCTTTTTTCACTTCCTCGAACGGGTATGCGCTTTTTTTTGACAATGCCTCCAGGGGAGTTGCCGATATTGGAAAATCCGACCCGGCATATTTTGATGTGGGATTTGAAAGCGGGGAGTTAAACATGTATGTTATTTTCGGCAACAGTTATAAAACGATTCTTTCATCTTACCACAAACTTACCGGTACGCAACCTTTGCCACCACGGTGGGCCATGGGCAACCTCATGAGCCGATTTGGGTACACCAGCGAGGCACAGGTAGAGGAAATTGCGGGTAAGATGCGGGCAGAACACATGCCCTTCGACGCCATCATTTTTGATCTTTTCTGGTTTGGCGACAGCATTAAAAATACCCTTGGTAACCTCGATTGGGTGAACAAAACCAAATGGCCCCAACCCGGAAAAATGATCAGCGATTTTAAAGAAGAACATATTAATACAGTCCTGATCACTGAACCCTTCATACTCAAAGGCACCAAAACCTACCAGGCAGCGCAGCCATACCTGGCAGTTGATTCAGCCGGAAAGGCTTTTAACCTGACCGATTTTTATTTCGGGTACGGGGGACTGTTAGACATCTTCCGGAAAGACGCCGGAAACTGGATTTGGAACAATCATTATAAAAAGCAGATCCGTAACGGCGTTGCAGGCTGGTGGACTGACCTTGGAGAACCGGAAAAACACCCTGCAGGCATCCGGCATAATTTAAAAGATCTTGGCATCAAGAGACTGATGGGAGCAGACGAAGTACACAATATTTACGGGCACTACTGGAACAAAATGCTGAGTGATCATTACAAAGCGGAATACCCCCGTCAACGGCTCTTTCACCTGAACAGGTCGGGGTTTGCCGGTAGCCAACGCTACAGCATCTTTCCCTGGAGTGGTGATGTAAGTCGAAGTTGGAGCGGACTGCAGGCCCAGGTTCCACTGATGCTGGGCATGAGCATGAGCGGTATCCCATATATTCATGCCGATGCTGGTGGATTTGCGGGTGGAGAGGGCGACAATGAGTTGTACATCCGCTGGCTGCAGTTTGCCGCATTCACGCCCGTGTTCAGGCCACATGGCACTGCACTGTACCAGGTGGATCCCAATGCCTACAGCTTCCCGAGCGAACCCGCCCTTATTGACCCTGCCTATCGCAACTTTGCCCGGCAATCGGTATGGTTGCGTTACAGCATGCTTCCCTATAATTATACACTGGCCTACAAGCAGGCCGCTTCAGGTGAACCATTGGTGGCACCGCTGTACTATTACTTCCCGGCTGATACCACCGCCATTAACGTTAATGATGAATTTATGTGGGGAGAAAATATCCTCGTGGCGCCGGTACTCGAAAAAGGAACAGGGCAGCGACAGGTGTATCTTCCAGGAGGCAGGTGGTACTCATTTTTTGACAGCAGCCGCTACCAAGGCAATGGGTGGACCACCCAGCGCCTGTCAATGGATCATATACCTGCATTTGTAAAAGAAGGAAGTTTCATCACCATTGCAACACCGGGCTCCGGCGACAGCAGTCATATCACCACCAATGACTTTACAGCCGACAATTACCAGGTGATCTATTACCCGGCTTCCAAAAGCAGTACCGGTGAATTGTACCTCGATGATGGCATCACCCGCAATGCAGCTTCAGAGATCATCCGCTTCAAGGGTATCGCCAGGGGCAATACAATCAGCATAGTGGTAAGCACCAATCACCCTGAACGATATAAAAAAGGATTTTCCCGGCAGTTAACGATCGGAACTTTTGAACCGGTAAATGAAACAAAACCGGCTACAAGCAATGGGAAATTGCTGAATGCTGCCCAACTCAAAAAAATGACGGTGAGTTTTAACCCGGCTGCTGCTTATAATGCTTTACAGCTTAATTTTAAGGGACAACCTTTACAACTGAACATAAACCTGAGCGAAAACTAATATACCATGCACAACAATTTTTACCAGTTCGATTTTGAATTACCCAACCAGGATGAATCTGATAAACTGATCGCCATGCTGGCCGAGCAGGGCTTTGACGGATTCGTGGAAGAGGAAGATGTACTGGTGGCGTTTATTCCGGAATTGAAATTTAACCAGGAGGCATTTGAAAAAGTACTTGAAAAATTTTCCATCGTGTCCTATACCAAGTCTGATATTGAAAACATCAACTGGAACAAAAAATGGGAATCAGAGTTTGAACCGGTGTTTGTAGACCAGTTCGTTGCCATCAGGGCGCATTTTCATGAACCCGTTAAAGAGGTGCAACACGAAATTGTGATCACGCCCAAAATGAGTTTTGGCACCGGCCACCATGCCACCACCTACCTGGTGATGAAACACATGGAATCGATCGACTTTAAAGGAAAGGATGTATTTGATTTTGGAACAGGTACGGGCATACTCGCAATCCTGGCGGAAAAACTGGGCGCCGAAACAGTTTTTGCCATTGATAATGATGAATGGAGTATCACCAATGCCGAAGAAAATATCCAGCAGAACAATTGCAGCCATATCATTGTTGCATTGATGGAAACTGTGCCAAAGGGTAAAACTTACGATGTGATCCTTGCCAATATCAATCTCAATGTGATCACCGCCCATCTGCCGGCAATTGCTGCCATTGCCCGCACCGGGGCAACGGCCGTTTTCAGTGGCTTTTTGAAGGACGATGAACTGGCAATGCTCACGGCCCTCGAAAAAGCTGGCTTTCAGCAATTTGTCACCACACAAAAGGGCGACTGGATTTCCATCAGGGCGAAAAGAGCATAGAGGCCGGGCATTCATTACCCTTTTTTTAGCATTAAATAATTGTTAACCAAAGGAGTAAATCACTTATATTTGCCCCCTCAACTCACTAAAGAAACTATGAAGGAACTGATATTGATATTTGTGGCCTACCTCATTGGTTCCGTACCCACTGCATTGATAATCAGTAAAAAGTTTTTTGGCATCGACATCCGTGAATATGGCAGCGGCAATATGGGCGCTACCAATACATTCAGGGTGCTGGGGTCAAGGTATGGCACGATTGTAATGATCATGGACATCCTGAAGGGGATGGCAGCCGTGGCGCTTTTCAATTTTTTACCTTATTACCTTCACAACGAATGGGACCGTACCAACCTGATGGTAGGTTTGGGGCTTGCTGCTGTGTTGGGGCATATCTTCCCCATCTTTGCCGACTTTAAAGGAGGTAAAGGAGTGGCCACCCTTTTCGGGATGATATTGGCCGTGCAGCCGGTGATTGCGGCCAGTTGTGTAGGTGTTTTCCTGCTGGTGCTTTTCCTTACCCGCTATGTATCCCTCAGTTCCATATTGGCCGGCGTAGCACTGCCCATTTGTGTTTTGTGGATTTGGAATGATGATGTTACGATTTACCGCATCTTCGCCGTATTGGTTGCCTTTATGGTGATTCTCACCCATCAAAAAAACATCATCAAATTACTGCGGGGCAATGAAAGCCGCGTGCCGATCTTTAAAAACAGGGATAAACGAAAAGCAACCCGTAATAAATAAAAATCGTCTTTACAACCAGATCGCCTGTTATCTCAACAGGCTTTTTTATTATAGTTGGTACGCCAATTGTTTCGTAATCAAAAAACACTTTGTATGAAAAATATTTTATTCGCATCGGTGGCCTCTCTTGTGATAATCGCTGGTTGTACCACGAATGCATTAACTGGTAAATCTCATATCGGCATCGTATCTGAAAACCAGTTACAGCAGATGGCCCAAACAGAGTACAAATCATTTTTGTCGCAGAATAAAGTGGTGAGCAGCTCCAGCAACAAAGATGCAGAAATGGTTAAAAGGGTGGGTGCCCGCATCGCGGCTGCCATTAGTGAATACTATGCAGCCCAGGGAAAATCAGACGTAACAAAAGGATACGATTGGGAATTTAACCTGGTAGATAGCAAAGAGATCAACGCCTGGTGTATGCCCGGCGGAAAGGTGGTGGTGTATACCGGCCTGTTACCCATTACCCAAAATGAAGCTGCGCTTGCAATTGTGCTGGGGCATGAGATCACACATGCTGTAGCAGGTCATGGTGGTGCAAGAATGAATAATGAATTATTGGCGCAGGGCCTCGGAAGCCTCGGAGATGCGCTCACAAGTGGTAATCCAAAAGTGAATAATATTTTTAACACGGTGTATGCACCCGGGGTGCAGGTAGGCGTTTTGTTGCCAAACTCCCGCAGCCAGGAATATGAAGCAGATCATTACGGGCTCATATTTGCAGCCATGGCAGGTTACAATCCGAGAGAAGCCATTCCTTTCTGGCAGCGGATGGCACAGGCCGGCGGCGCCAGGCAGCCTGAATTCCTGGCTACACACCCGTCTGATGAAAACCGCATCGCTAAATTGCAGGCTGATATGAATGAAGCATTGAAGTATTACAAGCCTGTAAAAAAATAATTAAAACACTCAGTTTTTTAAAACCCGCGACACCGCGGGTTTTTCATTATACGGCCCCCGGTAATTCAACCAGGGTTGTATTCATTTTCTTTTAATGACACGTCTATTTAAAAGCAAAATATAATACCTTCAATCCCTAAAATTCTAACGATATGGACGCTGCTATTCAACAAAAGATAGACACCTGGCTCAATGGAAATTATGAGCAATCAGTAAAAGATGAGATAAAAAAATTACAGGCAGAAAACCCGGATGAACTGGCCGATGCATTCTACAAAAATCTTGAGTTTGGTACCGGTGGATTAAGAGGCATTATGGGCGTTGGCACCAACAGGATGAATAAATATACCGTGGGCATGGCTACACAGGGGTATGCCAATTACCTGAAGCAAAGCTTCAATGAAGTGAAGGTGGTGGTGGGGCACGATAGCCGGAACAACAGTCGCTTTTTTGCTGAAACTGTAGCAAATGTTTTTGCAGCCAACGGGATAAAAGTTTTTTTGTTCGAAGCTTTAAGACCCACGCCTGAGCTGAGTTTTGCCATCAGGCACCTTGGTTGCCAGGGTGGAGTGGTGTGTACCGCTTCGCACAATCCTAAAGAATACAATGGATATAAAGCTTACTGGGATGATGGCGCACAGATGGTGGCACCGCATGATGTGAATACGATCAGGGAAGTGGAAAAAATTGCTTCGGTTGATGATGTTAAATGGAGCGGCGGAGAATCTAACATAACCCTGGTTGGTGAAGATATTGATGCGGCCTACATTGAAATGGTGAAAGGCCTGAGCGTATATCCTGAAGTATGTAAAGCCCAGCATGATCTTAAAATCGTGTACACGCCGATACATGGAACAGGTATCACCGTGGTACCAAGGGTGTTGGCTGAGTTCGGATTCGACAATGTTCATGTGGTGGAAGAGCAGAGCACGCCTGATGGAAATTTTCCTACCGTGATCTATCCAAACCCGGAAGAGAAAGATGCAATGAACATCGGCCTCAATAAGGCAAAGGAGATCAATGCGGATATTTTACTCGGTACTGATCCGGATAGCGACCGTGTGGGTATCGGCATTAAAAACAACAAAGGCGAATGGATACTGATGAATGGTAACCAAACCGCCGTACTGGCCTTTAATTACATGATCGAGGCCCGTAAAACGAAAGGAATTGCACAGCCAAATGATATGGTGATCAAAACGATCGTGACCTCTTACATGATCGATCGTATTGCAGAACAAAATGCGGTTGCCTGTTACAATGTACTTACCGGTTTCAAATGGATCGCCTCACTCATAAAAGCTAAACAGGGACAAGAGAATTATATTATCGGTGGTGAAGAAAGTTTTGGCTTGATGATCGGCGACCAGATCCGCGACAAGGATGCAGTAAGTGCTGTAGCCCTGCTGTGCGAAATGGCAGCCTACGAAAAGAACAAGGGCCGCAGTTTGTACGACAAACTCATCGACCTGTATGTTGAATACGGCCTGTACAAAGAATCATTGGTAAGCATTACTAAAAAAGGAATGAACGGCGCCAAAGAGATTGCAGACATGATGGCCGGCTACCGCGCCAATCCACCCAAAACAATCGATGGCGTGCCCGTACAGCAGTTGCTCGACTACCAGTTACAGGTGGGTAAAAATCTTGAATCAGGCGAAAGTTGGACCATTGACCTGCCGAAAAGCAATGTGCTGCAATTTATACTGGGTGATGGTACCAGTATTTCAGCAAGGCCAAGCGGTACCGAACCAAAAATTAAGTTTTACTTCAGTGTAAATGCTGCAATCGGCAGTGCTGCGGAGTTTGAAGCAGCAGAAAAAAAACTCGATGAAAAAATTGCGAGGATCATTGATGAAATGAAATTGAAATAAACATTTGTTGCCGGGAAGCGGATTGCTTCCCGGTTTTCTTTTACCCTTACCAGCTTATGAGGAAGTTCTATACTGCTTTCCTATTGGTGTTTTCGTTTTCTGCTTCGGCCCAAACCTACAACCCGGCAGCATTTGGCCAAAAGCTGAATGTCCTGCATGTTTTTCTCAGCAAAAATCATTACCAGCCCCTGGCCTGGAACGACACGGCCTCCGAAATGCTATTCAACCGGTGGATTAAAATACTGGATGATGACAAAGTGATTTTTACCAGGGCCGACATGGATGTGCTGGAAGCATACAGGTTAAAACTGGATGATGAAATGAACGGCGAGGGTGGGGCGTTTTTTGAAAAAAGCATCCAGCTTTATAAAAAGGCAATCCATCGGGCAGACAGTTTGCAGGCTATCCTGCTTTCAAAGCCACTTGATTTTTCAAAGCCAGCCATCATCCAATATCCCTTTACCCAATATGCAGAATCGGTTACGGCCCTGCAGCAACGCCTGTCGATGATTATGCGTTGGAGGGTGTTGAATTCCATCGCATCTGAACTCGATAGTGTTGGCCGGTTGCCCGCTAACCTGTTAAAGGTACCGGGCGATTTTGCAACAAAGGAGATCAAGGTGCGTGATCGCCTGAAACGCCAGCAGGGCATTCAGATGAAAGAATTCGCTGTTAACGATGGCCTATTTCAAAATGAAATGGCCGACAAATACCTGCAGGCGGTTTCCTGGTGTTATGATCCGCATACGGAATACATGAACGTTGCTGAAAAGAAAAACTTTGAAACCGCCCTCAGTGGTTTTGAATACAGTACAGGGATGAACCTGGAACAGAACGAAGACGGTAACTATGAAGTCAGCCGGCTAGAACCTGGCGGCAATGCGTGGCGCACAGGGCAATTACATAAAGGGGACATTGTACTTTCTATCAGGGAAGGCACAGGGGGCGAAAGGCAGCTTGCTGAGATGGACGATGAGGAAGTGCAGCAATTACTCCGCGGCAACAGCGACGTAAAGGTTGAACTATCGGTAAAAACTGCAGCAGGCTTAACTAAAAAAATCACTTTGTCAAAGGAAAAAGTAACCGACGATGAAGGGATTGTGAAAAGTTATGTGATACATGGACAACGCAGGATTGGCTATATACAATTGCCTGGATTTTACAGCAGGGAGTCGGAATCTGCCGGGAATGAAGATGACAAGGGCTCTGATGGTTGTGCCAACGACGTGTCAAAAGAGATCATCAAATTAACAAGGGATACCATTGAGGGATTGATCCTCGATCTTCGGTATAATGGCGGCGGCAGCATGTGGGAGGCGATGCAGCTTGCCGGTATTTTTATAGATCATGGGCCGGTGGGCTCGGTAAAAAACCGGGAAGGAAAAGTTGAATTTCTGAAAGATCCGAACAGGGGAGCCGCTTATGAAGGGCCGCTGCTGGTGCTGATCAACGGCGCCAGTGCATCCGCATCGGAACTTACCAGTGCGATGCTGCAGGATTATCAACGGGCATTGATTGTAGGCGGTACCACTTATGGCAAGGGCACTGCCCAGGTGATACTGCCTATGGATACAACCTACCCGGCCGGCGCAGGAAATAACGATGATGCCTACACTGATTTTGTAAAAATCACCCAGGCCAAATTTTACCGGATTGATGGCAGCACTACGCAATGGAAAGGCGTGGTGCCCGATATACCATTGCCCGATATTTACGAAGGTTTAGGCATCAGGGAGAGCAGGAATGCCTCGGCGCTGCGACCCGACAATTCAAAAAAAGGAATCTATGAACCCCTGGTGGGTATTCCATTTGAAAACCTGCGGGAAAAAAGCGGCCGGCGGATAAGCACAGACAGTATGTTCATGAACGTACAAAAAGCAACCACTTGGGTAAAACAATCCAGGCTGGGCAGGGAGATCCCCCTGCAATGGCAAACTTACATACCTGCATTTATTGCCAATGAAGCCATGTACAAAACCATCCAGGCAATTGAGGATGGTAAAGCCGGCGGACTGAGGGTAAGCAATAATAATTTTGACAGTGAAAAAATCAAATTTGCAACCGTTTCCGGCGTTGAACTCAATGAAACCTATCTCCGGCATATTGCTTCGGATGCTTATATAAAAGAGGCATACAACATTTTGCTGGACTGGCTGAATAAATAATCATAACCAAAACAACTAACAATGAAATTACTTCCTGTATGTGCAGCCATCGTTGCCTGTTCGATTTTTTCCGGCACCACACGTGCACAGAATTTAGAAACAGCCGTTGGCTATCTGGATTACATAAGCCTGCAGCAAAAAAACATCACCCAAAAATTTTTAAGCTATAACAGTGCGGTATCGCATGGTAAAAGAGCCCGTAAAGTGGAAAAGCTGAGGGAAAAACTGCTGGATGAAGTGCAGGAAAGTAAAATGAATATCAGCAGCATGCCAAAGTTCAACAGAGATGCAGCCTACCGTGACACTGCGGCCAATTTTTTAAAATTCTACTACAATGTGCTCAATGATGATTATGCCAAGATTGTGAACATGGAAGAAATTGCAGAGCAAAGCTATGATGAAATGGAGGCCTACCTGATGCTGCAGGAACAGATAGACAAAAAGCTCGAAGAAGCAAACGACCGCATGAAAAGAGCTCAGACGGAGTTTGCAGCGAAAAACAATATAAACCTGGTTAATTCAAAGGATGAAGTGGGTGAAAAAATGGAGCGGGTAGGTAAAGTGAATGAACACTATCACATGGTGTACCTCATCTTTTTCAAGCCTTACATGCAGGAAAAGAATCTCTCCAAAGCCATCGAAAAAGGTAACGTGAGTGGTATTGAGCAGGATAAAAATGCACTGCTGAAATATGCGCAGGAAGCGCTGGTAAAACTCGAGGCCGTCAAACCATTTGAAGGAGACAATTCCCTGAAGGCAGCCTGTAAACAACTGATGCAGTTTTATGTGAAAGAAGCGGGTGATTACATAAAACCCATTACCGACTTTTTGTTGGTAAAGGAACGCTTTGAATCCATTAAAAAAGATTTCGAAAAAAAATCAGATCATACAAAGGCTGATGTGGATGCGTACAACAAGGCCGTGAATGATATCAACGCTGCCAGCGGTAAGTACAATGACGCCAACAAAAGACTATTTGAAATGGGTAATGAAAATCTCGATAACTGGAACAAGTCTGTGAACAGTTATTTTGATGAACACATGCCGCGGTAAACTTAAGTGGTAACAAAGGGGCCGGAATTTTTCCGGCCTTTTTTATGGCGGTACTTTATTCTTTTTGTTTTATTGGCAAAAAATATTGTATTTCGTGTCGGTTTAAAAACGCTATGAGAAAATACGACGACACATACAGGCATAAAGGACTCCGTAAAAAATTAATTGACGTTTTAAGGGAAAAAGGAATCAACGATGAGGCGGTGTTGAATGCCATGATGAATATACCCCGGCATTTTTTCTTAGACAGTGCTTTTGATGAGATAGCCTATGAAGACCGGGCATTTCCTATCAGTGAAGGACAAACGATTTCTCAGCCATACACCGTGGCTTATCAAACCCAGCTATTGCAGGTAAAGCCTTTTGAGAAAATACTGGAGATCGGTACCGGCAGCATGTACCAGGCAACGGTACTGGCTGAAATGGGAGCTAAGGTGTTTACGATCGAGCGGCAGAAAGTGCTGTTTGAAAAAACAAAACAATATGTCTTTAAATCCAAATATCCCCAGTTGAAATTTTTTTACGGGGATGGTTTTGAAGGCCTACCCACTTTTGCGCCTTTTGATAAAGTGATCATTACAGCGGCCGCACCCATAATTCCACCGAGGCTGATTGAACAGATGAAAACAGGAGGTAAAATGGTGGTGCCGGTTGACCAGGGTACCAACCAGCGCATGTTACGCATTACAAAAAATGAGGATGGAAGTTGCACAGAAGAAGCTTTTGAAAACTTCTCTTTTGTGCCGATGCTGGCGGGTCGCAATGGCTAGGTACTTCGGGGCAGTTTGGTTTTCACGTTATTCATTAATGGCCTTACCTCATCAACTTACTAACGATACCGAATAGCCCAACAATGAGATTTTTTTCAAAATTTGTGTTTATCTGTAACCTTTGTTTTATAGCGGTGGTGATCTTCCGGTGGATAGAGGTTTCCGGCACAGGTATCGACCGTTCCGGGGAGGCGCCGCTGCGCTTGCAGCCTTTGGTGAGCACCCTCGCAGTGCTGGGATATGGCGCCATTATTTTTAACCTGCTGTTTAACGCAGTTTGCTTATCCTTTCGTTTGTTAAAGAAGCCCATACTGGTGGCCAGGTGGCTTATATGGACTAACTTCCTGCTGCTGGTGATCCAGTTTTATTTTTTTAAACTTTACTAGATGATACACAACATACTCAGGGATAAGCCCACTAAAATATTCCTTTTCTTCACTGCTTTTTTTGTGGCCAACGCCCTGATCGCCGAGTGTATCGGTACCAAAATATTTTCATTTGAAAAATTATTCGGACTGCAGCCATTTCATTTTACCATTTTCGGGCAAAAGGATATTTCGGTTAACCTTACCTGTGGGGTATTATTGTGGCCGCTTGAATTTGTAATGACGGATATCGTGAATGAATATTACGGTCCAAAAGCGGTCCGCCGAATTTCGTTCACTGCCATCGCACTTATTCTCTACGCCTTCCTGATGTTTTACGTGGCGATTAAAGTACCTGCCGCTGATTTCTGGATCAGCACCCATGTGAAGGACGGCGTGCCGGACATGCAAAATGCATTTGACGGAATCTTTGGCCAGGGCATGCGGATCATTGCAGGCAGCCTCATCGCATTTTTGGTGAGCCAGCTCGTGGATGTAGCTGTTTTTCATCGAATAAAAAAAGCCACCGGCGAAAAAAAGGTATGGCTGAGGGCCACGGGCTCTACCCTCGTTTCTCAATTGGTGGATAGCTACATTGTGTTGTTCATTGCTTTTTCAGGTGTTTTTACCTGGCAGCAGATATTAGCCATTGGCATAGTAAACTATATCTACAAAGCTTCTATGGCTGTAATACTCACCCCGGTGATCTATATTGCCGAGAAGCAGATTGAAAACTATGTGGGTCATGAAACCGCCCATAAGATGAAATTAGCAGCAATGGGTGCATCCAATGAATAGTTGGTAAAAAAGGCCTATATTCGTTTTGTATTTCCCGGATCTGTTACCCACTGCATACCTGCTGCGAAAACAATTATTTTCCAATAAAACTTTATTGATCTACGATTGACTGTCACAAAATAATTATGACAATGAAAGCTTTTTTGTTCTGTATCGGGATGATCGCCTGTTCTGTGGCAAACTCACAGGGCAGCTTCGATTATTACCTCAGCAGTTCAGGAAGTGACGCCAATCCCGGCAACAGCATGCAGCTCCCCAAACGATCTCCGGCAGCGGTATTGTCAACAGTCAGCAACGGCGCCGCGCCGGCAACACCGGTAAAGATCGGCTTCAAAAGCGGCGATGTTTTTAATGAAACATTTGAACCCGGTTTCCCGGTACATGCGGGCACCTATTTCGAAAACGGTGGGCGTAATAAATTTGCTGTGTTAAACGGTACCGCGGTATTCGACAGCGGCTGGGTACCCACACCGGGCAGCAACCACTTATTTGAGCAGGAAATAACCCTTTCAGGATTCAGTGGCTACGGCATCAATAACATCGGGCTGTACAGCATCGTTTCTGTATTTGAAATTGACAGAACACTGGAGCTTGTTGCACCCTTCACTGCCCGGAGGCCATTGATCTTTTGCAACAACCAGCAGGTGGCGGAAGCAACGCCGGGATCGTTTTACGAACCCTTTACCACAAATACCAACCCGGTAAAAATATATGTTCATCCAAGTGATGGTGGTTCACCCAACCATCATACCCGTTACCGCTATGAGGTAACCGTAAAAGACCGGGCAATCAATAGCAGCTTCCAGGAAAATAATTATTTTTCAAGGCTCTGGATCCGTGGCTATGGAGCCGGCAACGGGATGCTTCCCTCGGGCGCCAACAGTGAGTATGACCGGATGATATTCGGCCCGGGATCGGGCATACATCACCTGGGCATCAGGAGCGGTACCGTTAATAACGCTCTCATTTTACCTGCTGCAAAAAATGCAGGCAACTATGCTTTGGTGTTTTATGATGCCGAAGGTCTTAACCGCCACAATACCGTGCGGAACAGTATTTTCCTCGACGTACTGTCACCTTTGTTCGCTCATACCAGTACCGGAACCAATTACGGCGCTCTTGAACTCGATAACGTGATTGCTTTTGCCGACAGCAGTGAATCGGTTAATTTTTTAGACCTCATCAACACCGATACCCTGCTCATGAACAATGTGTACGCAGATGGTTTTAAAGGAGATTATCTCGGTCATGCAGCCTATGCAACTTTTAAAAATTGTGTTTTCAAAAATACGATCAACTCCCTCATATTCGGGTCAGCAAACGTCAATACCACCATCAATAATTGTTTCATTAAAACCTGCGGCGAAGCAAAGGTATCGGGTGTTTCGGCCTCAGACAATGCCAACCTGGTGCTGGCCAATTCGATCATCTATCTGAAAAATGATAAGCGTTCAGCAGATAATATCCCGATCGGAACCTTCATCAACGGCTTTGCCGGGAACAATAATTTCATCAATGCCTACGGCAATATTTTTATCGCGGATACCGAGCCTGAAAAATATGTGCTGGCTGTTGGAAGCTATACTCCCGTTAATGGCGCCGATCCTCACAATTTCAGGTTCAGGAATAATGTGTACGTGTTGTTGAGGGGAAACAAAATTCTTTGGAATATCAATGGCGGGGATGGGTTGGGAGGCAGGCCCGAGGTATTGAATTTTGAACAGTGGCGGGTGAGGATGGGGCAGGATGCAAGCAGTTTGTATTTTGATCTCAGAAACGATCCAAGAGGGTTAAAGGCAATTTTTACCGATCCGGACAATGGGGACTATTCGCTGGCAAATACACTAGAGGGAAATAAGATCAGGGAACTCCGTGCCGGAATGGTCAGCCCGATCGGTTGTTTCCTGCAAAAGCCTTCCTATGAAACGGCCGCAGCCATCATTATGAATGATGCGGTACTCTCCGCCAATGCCTGCCGGAAACAATGTGTGCAGGGCGATATCCGGGTGGCTCATCAATTTGACGGAACAGCCCTCGCAGGAAAAAAAGTACAATTACAGTGGAACCTGCCTGATGAAAGGGGGCTCGACCACTATGAAGTGTTGCGTTCCTATGGCAATGCTGATTTCACCAGCATTGGGTATATACCAGCTACAGGGCAGGGTAGTTATTCATTTACCGATTCGGGCACAGTACCCGGCATCACTTACCGGTATAGCCTGGCAGTGGTAACAGGTTTACTCGAAAAATGCTATTCCCAAATACAAACCGTTACGGTCGGGAACAGTAAACCTTTAGCCGTATATCCCAATCCTTCACGCGGCAGGATAATGCTGGCGATGAACAGCTACAGCGGGCCGGTAAAGGTGAGCATCGTAAATGCATTGGGAATAACCGTATATTCAAAGGAACTGACTGCTGTGTATGGCGCACCGCTTGAGATCAATCTCACCAATCAATCAAAAGGATTCTACTACATCAAAGTGCAGACAGATGATGAAAGCAGCGCCCAAAGTTTTGTGTTGCAGTAGCCAGGTAGTTTGCCGGTTACACTTTTTTCAACTTCCATTTTCCTTTCCTGAACAGTATAAAGGCACTGATGCTGATGGCCGTTTCTGCCGTTGGGATTGAGATGAACACCCCGGCAGGTCCGATGGCCAGTTGTTTAGCGAGCAGCCATGCCAGCGGAATCTGGAAACACCAGAACCCGATGCCGTTGATTGCGGTAGGTGTTTTCGTGTCACCGGCACCGTTAAAGGCATTGCTCATTACCATGCCCACACCATAAAATACAAATCCTGCACTCAAAATCCTGGCGGCTGAAATGGCATAGCCCCCCACTACAGGGTCGTTGGTGAAAAAGGCAATGATCAATGGCGCAAAAAACAGTATGATCACCGACACCAGCAGCATAAAGATCACATTGTATTTTGCGGTGGCAATTACAGAGGCTTCGGCCCTGGCGGGTTGTTGGGCACCGAGGTTTTGCCCCACGAGTGTGGCAGCGGCATTGCTCAAACCCCAGGCCGGCAACAGGAAGAACATTACGATCCTGATGGCAATCTGGTAACCGGCGGATGCTTCACTATGCCCGGTGCGGGCCACCAGCATGGCCAGTACGATCCAGCTTCCGGACGCAATGATGAATTGAAGGGTGGCAGGCCAGGCAATGGCAACAATTGCTTTCATCACAGCCTTGTCTGGTTGCAGGTGGCGCCAGGCGAACTTTACAATCCGTTTGCCATTGAACAAATGATACAATTGGTACAAAACACCGATCGCTCTGCCAATGGTAGTTGCCAGTGCGGCGCCGGTAATGCCGAGGGCGGGGATGGGACCGATACCCCTGATCAATACCGGGCATAAAATGATGTTGCAGATATTTGCTACCCATAAACTTTTCATCGCCATCATGGCATCGCCGGCCCCCCTGAAAATACCATTCAATAAAAACAGCAGCATGATCACCAGGCTGCCTGCCATTATGATTTTAGTGTACGATTCACCGGTAGCGATGGCGGCAGGTTCCGCACCCATCCATCGCAACAGGGTACCGGAAAAAATATAGCCGGGCAGGCTGATGATAACGGTGAGTACCAACGCTATTAACATGGATTGCATGCCGGCCCTGGAGGCAGCGGCAGCATCTTTTTCACCGATCCGCCTCGCCACCATGGCAGTAGCTGCCATGCTGATCCCGATCGCCAGCGAATACACAATGGTGATCACCGATTCGGTAAGACCTACCACCGATGTGGCGTGTTTACCTAAATGACTTACAAAAAAAATGTCCACCACCGCAAATACACTCTCCATGCACATTTCAAGTACCATGGGAATTGCCAGCAGGATCACCGCCCGCCGGATACTGCCGGAGGTATAGTCAAGCGTTTCGCCTTTAAGCGACTGTTGTACCAGTGAAAAAAGGGAGCGCACACGTTTATTGGAAACAGGTATGTTTAACATGAAATTCTTTTAAATAGTAGTAAATGAAGATGAGGGCATGCAGCCTGTAAAGCAGCAGCGTCTGGTAAAACAAGGCGACAGTTTTTTAGATTAACTGCCTTATCAGAATTTCATATTCGTAAAATTGTAGGGTGCAAAGATGGCTGAATTTTTGTTACAATTCCAAAAAAAAACTGGCTTCATTTGTGAACGGTAAGCAGCGTTGTACCGGAAACCCAATGCCAATAACTGTTTTGTTAGCAAGTGGCTGTTTATATTTGCATTCATGAATAAATTATTATTTGCTGCTTGTATCCTTGCCGGTAGCCTTGTTTCCTGCAAAAAAAAAGCTACCCTCACTGAACAGGAAGTCCTGGATGTGATCAACCGTTTTGATGCCGGGTGGAGAACCAAAAATCTCAGCCAGGTGGATTCCGTGCTGGCCCCGGCCTATGTTTATTTTACGCAATCGGGCGGAGTGTTTAGTCGGGAAGGAGTGGTGCAAACCGCAGGGTCGCCTGAGTATAGTCTCGACAGCATGCAGCGTACCGCACTGCAGGTTTCACTGTACGAAAATTCGGCTGTTGTGAGTACCCGGTGGAAAGGAAAAGGTGTGTACCGTGGTAAACCATTTGATGAAGATCAATGTTGCAGTATGGTGATCGTTAAAAACAACGGAAAGGTTGAAATTTTATCTGAGCATTGCACGCCGATCAAATCAGCTGCTATTTTTCATTAAAATGTAAAACAGGCGATGAAAATATCCGGTACTTTTTAAACAGCTGCCGGGCAACCCATCCGAATAACTATATTTGCGTTTCTACGAATTATGAGAAATTTATTATTTGTAACCCTCTTTTTTTCAGGACTGTGCAGGCTGCAGGCGCAGGATATTCACATTTTTGCCGGCGGTGGCATCATGAATTACCAGGGCGATCTGCAGGCCCGGCGCCTTACGGCAGAACAGGCGCATCCATATGCAACAGCCGGTATTTACTACGAGGCAACGGAAAAGTTGTACCTGCGGGCAGGACTGGTTGTTGGAAAAGTAAGCGCTTCCGACGAATACAGCAAACCGAACAGAAGCCGCAACCTTAGTTTTTCAAGCCAGGTGATCGAGTTCAGCGTGGGAGCGGAGTACGATATCTTCAATTCTTACGATTATATCATCACACCTTACCTGTATGCCGCAGTGGCTGGTTTTCATTTTAATCCCTATACCTACGATGCCACAAACAGGCAGGTGTACCTGCAACCATTGGGAACCGAGGGGCAGGGATTTGGCGGACAAAAAAAGTACAGCCTTACCCAATTGGCCATTCCTTTCGGTGGTGGCATTAAAATTCCATTGACAAATACCATCAGCCTGCGGCTGGAAGCAGGGTTAAGAAAACTTTTTACAGATTACCTGGATGATGTTAGTACGGTATATGCTGATGGTACAGATTTGCTGAACAACAACGGGCAAAAATCGGTGGAGCTTGCATTCAGGTCGGATGAACTGAACCCGGCATTGCTGTACCCGGTACAGGGAGCCATCCGGGGAAATCCGAAGAGCAAAGATTACTACTACACGGGCGGCGCCAGCATCAGTTTCCGCCTGCCTTCCGGCGGCAGCCGCGGACCCGGAAAAAAGAAACTGGGTTGCCCGGTTAATATTTATTGAGCAACTGTTGGTGCCGTGTTTTTATTGAATCCTTCAACCGGTAACCGGTTGTATTGAAATCAAAAGGAATGACCTATCAATCACTTGAAGCTTGTTTGACCGACCTTGAAAAAAACGGACAACTCGTGAGGATCAGGGAAGAAGTGGATCCTTACCTGGAAATGGCTGCGATTCATTTAAGGGTTCATGAGGCAAAGGGGCCGGCACTTTTATTTGAAAATGTAAAGGGCAGCCGCTTCCGGGCTGCTTCTAATATTTTCGGCACACCTGAACGAAGCAGGTTCATTTTCCGGGGTACCCTTTCTATGGTGCAGCAACTGATCGGGATAAAAAACAATCCAGCCAAAGCACTCAGGCATCCTTTCCGTCATGTTGGTGCCGGCCTTGCGGCATTAAAATCATTACCACTTAAAAATCCATCAACCAGGCCCGTTCTGTACCAGCAGGTAACTATCAACGACCTTCCACAGGTGCACCATTGGCCGATGGACGGCGGTGCGTTTGTTACGTTGCCACAGGTGTACACAGAAGATATTGATAAGCCCGGCATCATGAACGCCAACCTGGGTATGTACCGCATCCAGCTCAGTGGAAATCATTACCAACCCAATAATGAGATCGGCCTGCACTACCAGTTGCATCGCGGTATCGGGGTGCACCAGGCCAGGGCTAACGGTAAGGGACAACCGCTTAAAGTGAGCGTGTTTGTGGGAGGACCACCTTCGCACAGTGTGGCTGCCGTGATGCCCCTGCCCGAAGGGATCAGTGAGATGACCTTTGCGGGCGTATTGGGTAACCGGCGTTTCCGGTATGTGTATGAAGATGGTTTTTGCATCAGTACGGATGCTGACTTTGTTATAACCGGCGAAGTATATCCCGGCGAAACAAAACCTGAAGGGCCTTTCGGGGATCACCTCGGATACTATAGCCTGCGGCATCCCTTCCCTGTGATGAAAGTGCATAAAGTGTATGCCAGGAAAAATGCTATCTGGCCGTTCACCGTTGTAGGCAGGCCTCCACAGGAAGACACGAGTTTTGGCCAGCTGATCCATGAACTCACCGGTTCGGCCATCCAGGCGGAAATACCAGGATTGAAAGAAGTGCATGCTGTAGATGCTGCGGGCGTACATCCGTTGCTGTTAGCTATCGGAAGTGAGCGGTATACGCCATACGCGCCGGCAAGGCAACCGGCCGAGATTCTTACCATTGCCAATCATATTTTGGGAACTGGCCAATTGAGCCTGGCAAAATTTCTCTTCATTACCGCTGACGACTCATCAACCCTCACCACGCATAACATTCAGCAGTATCTCGCGTTTGTTTTCAGCCGCATCAACCTCGAAAGGGATGTGCATTTTTATACAAACACCACTATCGACACCCTGGATTATTCCGGAACCACGCTCAACAGCGGGAGTAAAGTGGTACTGGCGGCCTATGGGGAACCGATAAGGGTGCTCTCTGACACCATTCCCCTGCAACTGCAGCAACTGCAATCGTTTGGACCTGCTTTCATGGCAATGCCGGGTGTGGCAGTACTGCAGGCGGCAGCCTTTAAAGACTATGTGTCTACCGCTGCTGAAATCAGGCAGTTAAATGAACAATTGCAACATGCGGATCTTAGCGGTATCGTTTTGATAATACTTGCAGATAATGCAGCCTTCGCAGCCGCATCGTTGAATAATTTTTTATGGGTGAGTTTTACCAGGTGCAATCCATCGCATGATATGCATGGCATCAACGCTTTCACCGAATACAAACATTGGGGATGTCGTGGCCCGCTCGTGCTGGATGCCCGGGTAAAACCACATCATGCACCGGCGCTTGAAAAAGATGCTGCCGTTGAAAAAAAGATTGACCGCCTTTTCAATAAAGGAGGCAGCTTATACGGCGCCCTGCAATAATTTGCCGTTTAATTTTTCTTCACCACGATATGTCCTGAATTGAGTTTCTTTACTTCATCGAAAAACGTTTTCACCGCCGCATATTTCGCAGCAGGAATTTTGCTGTTCCGAAGTACCAGTTTCTCCACGCTGTAAATGCTGTTTTCTTTTTCATCAAACCAGCATTTTATGAAGAAGGTCGCGTAATCACAGGTCAGCGTTTTTTCCTCAGGCAGCACGTCTTTAATATAACCTTCAGGAAGTTTAAAAACACTGGTATCGGTTTTTTCAAGCGGGTGGTAGAAGAAATAATCCAGTCGCCTGTTTTCAGATTTTGGAAGATCGAATGAAAAGAGTTTGTACATGCCCATGGGTAAAAACAATTTACTGCCGGCAGAAAAGTCTGGAATTTTTTCGTACACCAGTTCAAGCACGGCCCTGGTATTACCATTGTCTTCTTCTTTTTTTGCCGTGAACTCGTCAGGTTGCTTAAAATGAATGTAATGCTGTAAAAAGTATTTCTGGTCATCGCTTTTTTCCTGGAAAAAATGATGGGTGAAATCTTCTTTGTATTCGCCGGTAACAAGGATGGATGTTTTTACATTGCCGCCATTTGATTCATCCAGGCTGATATAACTCTTTGAAGTAAATATATTGTCAGATGATTTACCAGGTGGGGTTGGAACGAGTACGCCGCCACGTTCGGTGATCAGCAGGGCATTCCTGTTCTGTGTGGACGGATCGAGACTGCCGAAATCATTTGTTTTACCGGTGCATTCAAGCCAGATGCTGTCCTTCGCTTCCGGAACGCAAAGAATCATGTGGTTGAACTGGTTGCAGGGAAAGGAGGGGTCCACCGGTTCATCATTGTACTCACGGTTGATGAGTGCCACATAACTTTTTATCCCCAGTGAGTTGAGTACAGAATGGGTATAAAAACTCAGTCCCTTACAATCGCCATATTTTTTCTGGTCGGTAAAGGCAGCAGGGAAGGGCTTATACCCTCCAATACCAAGTTGAATACTCACATACCTGAAATTCTTCTGCAGGTATTCGTACACCCGTTTGATCTTTTCACGGTCGGAGGAGGCGTCTTTTACAAGGTCCTTGAAAAATGCCTTTCTTTCGTCTGGCAGGGCATCAAGGCCATTGATGAGCCCATACTCCCATGCCCCGAAATTTTTCCAGGAACTCATGTCACCTTCCACATTGTAAATTTTAAAATGATTGGGCGCCAGGATAATGCCGGGGTACCTGGATGAATAACTACCGGCATCTTCCTCGTATTCGAGTGCAGGAAGGTTTTTTACGGTCCAGGTATAGGTCTTATACTTGTCTACCTGGCTGATGACAGGTGGAAGGTGAATGTTTTTTTCTTTAAAACGAAGATCCAGGTCAACTGGCACCCTCGCTGTAAAGCTGCTGTTCAGGATAGATTCTCCTGATTCCTGTATGTCGTAACCGGGGTAAACGAGCGTGCCTGTAAACCTGAGCTCATAATCAAATTCAATGGTTACCGGGTAAGTGCCGCCCGAAAGTTGCAGGAAGGTTTGATATCCTTCATCCACCAGTCCATCACCCACAGCAGTGGTGAACATGTCTTTCTTTTTGTATTTGCCGGATACCTTGCCATCGGGTCCGTACACTTTCACTTCGGCATCTTCCAGCGAAATAAATTTGTTGCTGAATTGATGAAATACAAGGAACCGTTTGCCGGCGGCAGAGGTAATGGTAAATCTTTTGTGAACGGTAAGGCGGGCACGGTCAATATCCGTTACATCAAAAAAACTGTTTTCTTCTTCGGTGATCACCTGTGCATTTGCCTTCAGGCTGTCGGGTATCAAAGCAGCAGACAGGGAAAGCAACTGTGCTTTACAGTTAGCAGCGGTGATCATCCATATACACAGGGCAAAAATCTTTCTAATCATATCTGTCAGTATTAAAAGAAAAATTATTTTTTACGCAATACGAACTGTT
Organism: uncultured Ferruginibacter sp.; assembly: GCA_964452405.1. Taxonomy (GTDB): domain Bacteria; phylum Bacteroidota; class Bacteroidia; order Chitinophagales; family Chitinophagaceae; genus Ferruginibacter. The sequence goes on along the minus strand of CAYVLT010000033.1, from coordinate 4,888 downwards.
CATTCAACAGGTCAAAAAGTTTTTTATAAAACTCTTTAAATTCAGGATACTGTTCAATGCTGAAGATAGGTTGCCTGAAGTCGAGCATGAACCTGAACGAAAGCACGCCATCTGCAGCACTGACCAACCGGGTAAAACTGATGCTGGTGTCGGGCATGATCATACGGAGGTTTTTGGGCAGTTCTTCCAGTACATAATCATCCGGAATTACGATATTACCCGTGATGGAATAGTTTTGATTGTACCCGAAAAATACATCTGAAAAACGGTTGTCTTCTAAAAATGGATTTTTCTCAAGACCTGAAAAAAGGTTAGCAGTAAAATACCGGTAGTCGCCGGAATTATTGGTTTCCTGGGAAAAGGTAATTGTTTGGGTAAGTGGAAGCGTATCTTCTTTCTCATTTAAAATTTCCACGCTGTCAATTTTAAAACCCGCATTCCTCGAACTAAAATATTTTTCAACAAACTCTTTTTTACCCTCCTTCAGTGAAGGCATTCTTTTTACCCTTGCATAGCCGGATGAGGAAACTGTGGCAACTCCTTTCAACTGCCCTTCTTTATCCACTTCAGCGTTGATGAACACTGCGTTTGAATAAAGCGCTTCCGGGTTCCACAAGGTTTGCCAGCCCCATTCCTGCGTTTCAATTTTTTCTATTACCAGTCCCTGGGTGGCCAGTACATCAGGCGGAATCAATTTAGAAGGAGTATACTTTTCAACGGCATCCAGCACATAGGCCCGGTCGTCCATTTCCACGTAGGCCATCACTTTGTTGAACTGGTATACGGAGGCCACAAATGTGTTCACTCTTCCATTGTCGAGGGTGCTTACGAGTACCGGGTGGGCTTTTAAACCTGCGTCTTTTAACAGGTTCACCAATATCAGGTTGATCTCTCCGCTGGTACCGGTCTTATCTTTCCAGGCCGATTTCACACCTTCCAGCGCCCAGATGTTGTCAACATCATTCCAGCGCATATTCTTCCGCACATAATTGTGAATCGTGGTCATTTTCTGATATGGGGAACTGATCTTATTCAGCATTGAATCGAGGTCTTTGGTACGGGGAATATTTTTTTTGAGCTGAACACCAAAATCCTCATCTTCCATCAGGTTTTTAATTACTTCAGGCCAGCTTTCAACAAAACTATGCCGGGGACGGCCGAATGGGGTAATGGCCACCAGCCTTGCTTTGATACTCTGCAGGTAATCCTCATCACAGGAAATATAGGCTTCGTCTCTCAGGGCAGGAATGTTTTCCATAGTGTACACATTCACATCCCGGCCTGAATGCCGTTCAACGGTTGACTTATATGGAAGCGTGCAATGCGGGATGCTTGTCATTTCCACTTCGCCCGGAAAATCGACTGAGAAGCGGCTGATCATCACCGGGATGGACTGTTGAAAAAACCACTGCCCGTTGGTGGATCCGAGTACGGTGTATTTGTATTCGATCACGCTGCCTACTTTAACTTCCGGAAGTGTGAATGCAATTTCTGACCAGCGTTTGTTGAGCTTTTTATCGTAAATCAGTTTCTTTTCGAGTTTCGTTGTTACGATATTGCCTCCCGCATCAAGGTTATAAGTTTGGGCACTGATGTTTTTCACCGTTTCTTCGCTGAGGTAGCTATAATATTTAATGTGCACATTCGCACGATCGAGCCCTTTATCTTTCAGGATCTTGATCCTTACATGGCGCTCATTACCAAACTCAGCACTGTAAAAAAACTCGCCCTTGCTGAACAGCACAACCGCTTCTGCGTTTTTATCAAAATCGCAACTGGTCATTTCAAGTTCAGACTTGTCTACTTTACCAAAATCGGAGATTTTTTGCTGGGCATTGGAACACGAGATCGCCAGAACCAGCGACACCGCAAGTGTTAGTTGTTTCATATTAAAGGTTAAGTTTTTTATAATGGAGCAAGGTAATGGATTTTTGGTTTTATCAACATTAAAATTAAAAAAACTGTGAACCGCGGTTGTTGTATTTTTATAAAAAAAGTCCGCATGCGTTTTATAACATTTTTATTTTTTTCAATAGCGCTCATCTCCTGCAAGGCGCAACCCCGGCAGGTTCCACTGCAGGCAAATGACGATGATAATTCTCTGTTGTGGGAAATCAGTGGCAACGGGTTAACCCGCCATTCCTACCTGTTTGGCACTTTTCACCTGATGTGTAAAGGCGATATCGTTTTCAGCAATCAACTTAAAAAAGCCGTGGCCAATGCAGATGAGGTGTACATGGAACTGGACATGGATGATCCTGCCACCATGCTGGGAGGTTTGCTGTTAATGAACATGAAGGATGGAAGAAAATTGAAAGACCTTTATACAGAAGCAGAATATGAAAAACTGGTTAGTTTTTTTAAAGACAGCCTGCATACCCCGATCGGGATGTTTCAAAGTACCAAACCGTTTTTTTTAGTGGCTTTATTGTATCCTAAAATGATGCCCTGTAAAACGGTGAGCGGGGTGGAGGAGGAGCTTGTAAAACTTGCACGGGCTAACCAGAAAGAGATCAAAGGAC
>CAYVLT010000033.1:0-2356 GCA_964452405.1 uncultured Ferruginibacter sp. | reverse complement strand
CTTGAAACCATGGAGTTCCAGGCGGCCGTGTTCGACAGTATTCCTTATGAAGAACAGGCGAAGGAATTATTAAAGAGCATCGACAGCATGCAGACTTTTGCCAGTTATTTTGATTCGATGGTGATGGTGTATAAAAACCAGCAACTTTCAAAAATGCAGGAATTGTTCAACCGCAGTGAAATGGGAATGGAAGAACACCAGGAAATTTTACTCGACGACCGCAACAAAGAATGGGTGAAAAAATTGAAAAAGATCATGAAGGAAAAACCTGTTTTTGTGGCCGTGGGCGCAGGGCACCTTGTAGGAGATGCCGGCCTGATCGCCTTGTTGAAAAAAGAAGGCTATACAGTTACTCCTGTAATGAATAAATAGGGGCATCGTTAACAAATGTTCCGGTCAGAAATGTTCGGGCTTTACTTTTTCAGCCGCAGCCAGCCCGATTTCATACAGTAATTGCCGGTTGTTCGCATTGCTCATTTCTACAATTCCCGGCACATCCTTGTCAGTAAAAGTTTTGCCGATTCCCAGCCCGTTCAATTCATTTTCAGTAAGGGGGAAATTATACCTTAAATAACGGATCAGGGGTTTGCCGGCAACATAATCTCCACGCATGTTTTCAATTTCCATGTCAATATAACGGGCAGTGGGTGAATCAGACAGCCATTGCAACATTACCTGGTTCATCCAGCTGGCGTCCTGCATCAGCATATCAGGCACGCTGATGGCCCAGGTTTTAAGCCAGGCATCTTTTATCTCACCGATCTGCCGGCTGAATACGCTATAGCCTGTGCCCACCGATACAATGGTTAATTTATCCTCACCGGTTTGCCAGTGAAAAGGAAAGCCTCTTAATGTGGCCACCATCAGCAACAGCAGAGAAGGATTGTTAGACATGCTTACGCCTCCATCAATAAAAGCAGCCTGCTGCCCATCGCCCACATCAATCATCTGCGGGGCAAAATAGGTGGGTGCGGCGCTGCTGGCCCGAACAGCCTGCCATAGCGGTATATTTTTGTTTTTACCAAGGATGGTATCAAAAAATTTACCCTGTGGATGATTCAGCAGGGCCCAGGCACTGTTGGTATCGGCCCTTTTTGCAACAATACATAGCCCGGTAAGTATTTGATCGCTCGACAGCGTGATATCACCGAACACATCCCGCAGGCTTTTTTCCAACGCTGAGTAGTCGTACTCGGCTTTCAAAAACCTGGCTGTTTGAAGCGGGTTCCAAAAGCTCATTTTTTTACCAAAGATCTTACCACCAAGATCCATGTACATGTTAACCACTTCGTCCACTTTCATCCCTGTAGCCAGGCAGGCCGCAATAATGGAACCGGTGGAGGTACCGCCAATAAGGTCGAAATAATCGCTCAACACCAGAGCGGGATTGTTTTCTTTTTCACGGAGAATTGTTTCAATTTTTTTAAGATAGCCCAGGCTCAGGGCACCGCGGATACCGCCGCCGTCCAGCGACAAAATTTTTTTGGGCGTAATGGCCGGGTCGATGTGTTGGGAAAAGGAGAACGCCATATCGTTAAGATTTAATGGTATCGACAAAAGACAGGATCCTCTTTTTCTGCTCTGCATAACTTTCATCGGCTGCATGATTGCTGAATGCCTTTGCTTTTTGCTCATACAGGTTCACCTGGGCTTCGTTTCTTTTATAATGCCAGGCTTCGGCCATGCTGTAAAGCACCCAAACAGCATCGCTGGTTTCGTCAAAGCCGGGCCGGCGCTCCGTTTCGCGGCAGATATCCAGTACCGCATTCCTGGTGTAGTCGGCCTTCAGCTTCGTATCTTCCCAGGGTTGTTGCAACGCCTGCAGGGTCGCCGTTTTTTTCAACAGCATGTACGTGGCGTTGATACCGTTGTAATAATCCTGTTTTATTTTAAAGCCACGTTCATAAAAAAGCAAGGCATTGTCGGCGTAAATTTCTTCTCCTGTTAACTCGTACAATCTTTTGTTCACAGCGCCGCTCAGGCCCAGCACTTCCACATCCTGGCTTTGATCGGGCGTAAGTTCCCCGAGCAGCAGGGCGGCCTCCAGCAGCGCCTGCAATTCGTTGGGTGCTTTCAGCTTATATGTACACAGTGCCAGGTTGCAGATAACAAGGGAAAGATTATCCCTGAGGGTCATATTGGCCTTCGCAAAAATTTTAGCCTGTTCGTACAAATGAATGGCGGTGGCATAGTCTTTTACCTGTTGGGCAGCGGCTGCCTTTGCCATCAGGGAAGCAAAGGATTCTGCTTTTGCCGGTGGTGCCGCTGTTGGCTGCGGATTCACTCGCGGATGCAGGCTTTGTAAAAACTGGAATACCGGGCTGTCGTCCTGGGGCGGCGTTTTACCAAGCATTCC
>CAYVLT010000032.1:0-27663 GCA_964452405.1 uncultured Ferruginibacter sp. | reverse complement strand
TGTCTCCAGACCTACGCAGGGAATTGTCAATTGTTTTAAAATCCCGCATCAGTTTATCCGAGGCTTCACGGGCCACCTGTGCCTGCTTTTTTAAGCAAAAGATCAGCAGCCACAATCCGGCAAAAGAAAGAAAGACGAAGAAAATTGTTTTGTTTGGCACGATAAAAAAATGGCTGCACTAACCGTGCAGCCATTGATATAATTAATTAAAATAACTCAGGTTAGTTTTAGGCGTAAGTGTCAACAGGGTTTCATACATCAGTTTGATCGTATTCTCCACGTCGTTTTTATGCAGCATTTCCACGGTGGTGTGCATGTAACGGAGCGGGATAGAGATCAATACCGAAGGGCAACCATCATTGGCATATGCAAAAGAGTCTGTATCGGTTCCGGTGCTCCTGCTTACCGCATGCAACTGAACCGGGATCTTATTTTTTTCCGCCACATCCTGTACCACGGTGAGCAGTTTGTTGTGAACAGCAGGGCCAAAGGTGAGCGAAGGCCCCTTGCCACAGGTGGTGTCTCCCTGGATGATCTTACTGATCATGGGCGTGCTGGTATCATGGGTTACGTCGGTAATAATGGCTACATCCGGTTTTATCCGGCGGGCGATCATTTCTGCACCACGCAGACCGATCTCTTCCTGCACCGCATTTACTATGTACAGGGCAAAAGGTAGTTTCTTTTTATTCTGCTGCAGCAACCTGGCCACTTCAGCGATCATAAAACCGCCGATCCGGTTATCAAAAGCCCGGCCGATGAGGTAATCATAATTCAATTCGTCGTACCCGTTTTCATATGTCACCACGGCCCCGATGTGTATGCCCAGTTCTTCCACTTCTTTTTTGCTGGATGCCCCGCAGTCAAGAAACAGGTTATCTACTTTTGGTTGTGTTTCCTTTCCGTCATTGGCAATACGGGTATGAATTGCCGGCCATCCGAAAACAGCTTTTACCATTCCTTTTTTACCGTGTATGAGTACCCTCATCGAAGGAGCGATCTGGTGATCAACTCCACCATTGCGTTTGAGGTACAACAATCCTTCGGGCGAAATATAATTTATGAACCAGCTTATCTCATCTGCATGCGCTTCTATCACCACTTTGAAAGGCGCCGTGGGATTGATGACCCCAACAGCAGTTCCATACGGGTCAGTGAAAAAAGAATCGGTGTAAGGTTTAACGTAGTCGAGCCACATTTTCTGGCCGCCGCTTTCAAAACCTGTTGGTGAAGGGTTATTGATATAATCTTTTAAAAATTTGTAAGAAGCTTCTGTAAGTACAGACTTAGCTGCTTTGGGTTTTGGTTTCGATTTTGCCATAAAAAAATTACGTTTTACAAATTAACTAAATACTTGCGATAGTTGTGAGCACCGTCATCAGCACCATACTGCCATCTACGATAAAATAATAAAAAAAATAGCCTTGTTTCCGAAGTGAAAAAAAATAAATGGCCAGGTTAATGAGCGCTGCCAGTTGCAGGGCCATTACCTGCATCCTGGTAATACCGTAGTGCCCGAGAAAAAAATTAAGTACAAATAATAAGGCAAATATGAGATAGATGAGCCATCTCATTTGCCCGGGCGTTAAATGGGTAGCCAGGCTGCTGAGACCACGTATCTTGTCGATGTTCACATCCCTGTTGTCGAATAGAATACACAACATCAGCATAAACAAAAAACGCTTCGCCATCAGCATCAGCCCAACGGTTGTGAACTGCAGGTTAAATTCAGCCAGTGGCAAATAGGCCGTCACAAACATCCAGGTAAAAGCCAGCAGGAGTGTTTTCACTATGCCTGCTTTGCGTGTAAATGCCACTGCCCTGAACGGGAATAACGGGATGGAATAGGTAAAAGTGAGTGCGAATGCAATTGCAATGTTCACCAGGCTGATGTGTGCATCAAAATAAAAAACGGTAAGCCCGGTAAAACCGGCCAACAACACCAATACGCCTGAAAAACGACTGTACAATAAGCTCAGCGTGATCTTGTTTTGCTGGAAGGCACGCCCCAGTAGGTAATGAAAATTATAGCTGCACAGGCTGGCAAAAAAAACAAAAGCCACCAGGTAAACATTTACCGGCAACCGCATCAATTGCATGGTTTGATAAACAAGTGAGGCAGAACAGATGGCCACCCATAAAGCGTGGGAAACTATGAATTGTAAAAAGCGTTGCAGCGTTGTTTCTATTTATACAGATAAAAATCTTCTGTTTGAATGGTGTCGCTCATATGCTGGGCTTTATCTTTCAACATAAACAAAAAATAACAGGTATCGATCGGGAGATCACATTGGGTTTCCTGCAGGCTGGGAAAATTCTGCACCCGGTAACCATAAGAGATCAACAGGTCACCTTCCGAGTTTTTCACCTGTGGAAAAACGGGCAATGGGTACATTTCTTTGAAGGTGGTTCCGGCACAATTGCGTGATCGCTGTTCAACATAAATTGAATCAGACAAATCGCCTTCACTGTCCGTAAAGGATAATTTAACCTGCAGTACCTGGCCATACTGAAGTTCTTTGGTATTAAATGATTTGAATTTTATCTGTGGAGTAGAAGAAAATTTATCTTTATTGCAACCAAAAACCAGTAAACTAACCAATGCTGTTAAAATTGTGTTACGCATCTTTGTATTTTATTGATCAAATGTACCGATAGAAATTGAAACCGCCTGTTAAAGATACGGACCTTATTGCTAAAATACCGGGCACTCATCCCGGCAATTTTAATGAACTGGCGCTGGAAGTTTTCAATTTTCAATTCCATCACAACAGTTTGTACAACCGCTTTTGCAACCTGGTGAAGGCGGACCCTGATCATATTCATTCACCGGAACAAATTCCTTTTTTGCCGATCAGCTTTTTTAAAACACATACCGTTACCACTACTTCCTTTGAGCCCGAGACAACTTTTGAGAGCAGTGGTACCACCACCAGTATCAACAGCAGGCACCTGGTAAGGTCGGTTGATCTTTACCGAAAAAGTTTCTCCAACACTTTTAAGCATTTTTACGGAGACCCATCCGGGTACTGCATCCTGGCGCTGCTTCCCTCATACCTGGAGCGGCAACACTCATCGCTGGTGATGATGGCCGATGAACTCATTTGTAAGAGTGGACACCCCGCGAGTGGTTTTTATCTCAACGAATTTGACAGGCTGGCAAAGGTGCTACAGGAGCTTAACGCCCATCAACAACCCACCCTCCTGCTCGGGGTAACTTTTGCATTGCTGGATTTTGCAGAACAGTTTCCGCAGCCGCTGCCTTCCACCATTATTATGGAAACCGGTGGCATGAAGGGCAGAAGAACTGAACTCACCCGGCAGGAAGTGCATGAAATTTTACAGCAAGCATTCCGGCAAAAAAATATTCACTCTGAATATGGCATGACGGAGTTACTGAGCCAGGGCTACTCAAAAGCAAACGGCATTTTTTACCCGGCACCCTGGATGAAAGTTCTTGTAAGAGCAGAAGACGATCCCTTCCTGGTTCAGTCAGCCACAAACGGCACTGTGATCAATGGAGCGATCAACGTGATCGACCTTGCCAATATCTATTCCTGTAGTTTCATCGCCACGGATGATGCGGGAAAATTGCATTCCGACGATAGTTTTGAAGTGTTGGGAAGACTGGATAACTCAGATATACGTGGCTGCAGCCTGATGGCTTTGTAAACCAGCTTTGAATCAGCATTTTTCAAGCGCCTGTACAATATCCTGCAGGATATCATCCACATGCTCAAGTCCCACCGAAATGCGTATAAGCCCCGGCGTGATGTTCGTGGCCAGCCTTTCCTCTTCCGTTAATTTTGCGTGCGTGGTGCTGGCAGGGTGTGAAGCGATGCTCCGGGTATCTCCCAAATTAGCGGTGAGCGATAACATCTGGAGAGCGTTTAAAAAATTACGACCGCTTTCCAAACCACCTTTAAGGTTAAAACAAACGATACCACCGCCGTTCTTCATTTGTTGCAGCGCAATGCTATGCTGCGGGTGCGAGGGCAGGTAAGGATATTTGAGCCATTCAATGGCCGGGTGTTGCTCCAGTTTTTTTGCAATGGTCAACGCATTGGAAGCATGACGTTCCATTCGTACATCCAGTGTTTCGAGACTTTTACTCAACACCCAGGCATTAAAGGGTGATAAGGCGGGACCCGTACTCCTGCAAAAAAGATAAATGTCATGCACCAGTTGTTTTCTCCCAACAATCACACCTCCCAGTACCCGTCCCTGCCCGTCGATCCACTTGGTGGCTGAATGAACCACCAGGTCGGCGCCGAGATCAACCGGTCGCTGGCACACTGGCGTGGCAAAACAATTATCAACAACAAGCAGTAACCGGTGTTTTTTTGCAAGTGCACTTACCAGGCTGATGTCTACCAAATCGAGCCCGGGGTTGGTGGGAGTTTCTAAAAAGATCATTTTGGTATTGGGCCCGATGGCAGCCTCCCATTCTTCCATATTGGTGGCACTTACATACGTGTAGCCGATACCGTAATTAGGCAGGTATTTTTTAATCACCGCTTGTGTGCTGCCGAAAATGGAATTGCAGGCAACCAGGTGATCGCCTTGTTTAAGCAAAGCCAGGAAACAGGCAAACACGGCACTCATGCCCGATGCTGTTGCGTACCCTGCCTCAGCGCCTTCCAATGCCACCATCCTGTCGGTGAATTCCTGCACGGTAGGGTTGCTGAAACGGCTGTAAATATTATCATCCGACTCGTCGGCAAAAGCTGCCCGCATTTCTTCCGCATTGTCAAAGCAAAAGCTGCTGGTTAAAAATAATGGGCTGGCATGCTCCATTTCATCCGTCCGGGGCGTTTGAATCCTTATCGCTTCTGTAATTGGATGTTTCATCGGTGATCGGTTAATGATAAATACAGGAATTAAGCGGGGTTATTTTTTCACCACCACTTCCCAGGTGAGATCCGTGCCGCTGCGTTTAAGCGTTTCAGCCACGCTGCAGTATTTGTTCATCGAAAGTTCGCAGGCACGTTCTGCTTTTTCTTTTTCAATTTCGCCGGTAAGTGTAAAAGTGATCTTCACGGTTTTCCACAAGGATGGTTCTTTGCCAGGTTCTCTTTCACCGGAGATATTCATCGAAAAATCCTTCACGTCCTGCCGTTGCTTTTTCAGTATCATCACAATGTCAATAGCACTGCAACCGCCGAGGCCCATCAACAACATCTGCATCGGCCTTACGCCAAACCCCACTCCCCCTGTTTCATCGCTGGTATCCATCCGCACAGTATGCCCGCTGGCATCGGTGCCTTCAAACCCGAAATCTCCTTGTACCCTTTTTAAATTAACCTCTATCATAAATTGAAAATTTTTACAAATATAAATGCAAGCAGTATTGATATCTTTCGCTTTGCGAAAATACCTGCCCCTTACTTCCCGCCTGCCGGCAGGCGCAGCCGGAAAAACGACTGCTTAAAATGTTTGTTGAATCTCGATTTGCCATTACTTTGCACTCCATTTGGTAAGCTTCATGAACTACTTCCACCACCCCCATACCTTTTCTTTAGAAACCGGCGGCGAACTGCCTGAACTCACTATTGCTTACTGCACCTACGGAGAATTAAACGCTGAAAAGAACAATGTAGTATGGATCTGTCATGCGCTCACGGCCAATGCCGATGTGGCCGACTGGTGGCCGGGGATGGTGGGAAAAGATCATGTAATTGACCCGGAAAAACATTTTATCGTTTGCGCCAATATCCTGGGTTCCTGTTATGGGTCAACCGGTCCGCTCAGCACCAACCCGCTTACCGGCGCTCCTTATTTTCACCAGTTTCCATTTATCACCATCCGGGACATGGTGAATGCACATATCCTTCTGCGTAAGCACCTCTCCATTGAGCATATTCACCTGCTGATCGGTGGAAGCATGGGTGGTTACCAGGCTTTGGAATGGAGCCTGTTGGAAAAAGATGTGGTACAACAACTCTTCATGCTGGCGACCTCCGCCAGTGAAAGCGCCTGGGGTATAGCCACACACACCGCACAGCGATTGAGTATTGAAGCGGATGCAAGCTGGCAGGATTCCTCCCTGCATGCGGGTGCAAAGGGATTGAAAGCTGCCCGTGCCATTGGTATGCTCACCTACCGCAACTACCAGATCATGGTACAACAACAAAGTGATCAGGATAGCGGCAAGACCGACGGGTTTAAAGCCGCGTCGTATATCAATTACCAGGGCGATAAACTGGTGCAGCGATTCAATGCATATAGTTACTGGATGCTTACCAAAAGTATGGACAGTCACAACATCACCCGCGGCCGTAATGCAGATGCTGCAAAGGTTTTGGCGGCCATCACCCAACCGGCCCTGGTGATTGGTATCAGCAGTGATATTTTATGCCCCGTGGTGGAACAGGAGTTCCTGGCGGCCCATATGCCGCATGCCAGCCTGGCTGTGATCGGCTCTGATTATGGCCATGATGGTTTTATGGTGGAGAGCGCACAAATTGCCGGCATACTCGGGCAATGGTTAAAGACTTCTTAATTTTTTTCGGCAATCTGCAATTAAATCCAGTACAGGTCAAAGGCAACAATAGCTGGCCAAATCTGTTTATCTTCCCTGCAGCTAAAAAAGAAGCAAAATATTTTATTTCAATGTTTAAACATTGTTTATATTTGTCACCCGAAAACCATTACAGCAGATGAGTGCAGGTAGTCAGAAAAAAAATTTATTGAAAAAATTAATATTGGCAGCAATATTGCTTCTTGCAATCGGCGCAGCCTTTACCTGGTATATTTTTACCGTAAAATTTGAAGATACAGCAGGGGCAAAAGCTGATTACAAAGTGAATGCGCTCGACCTGATTGGAGAATTTAAAAAAGATGATCCTGCAGCTAATAAAAAATATACTGAGAAGATACTGGAGGTAACCGGGAGGATCACCGCCGTGGAAAAAGCAGACAGCACTGTAAACCTCAAGATCGCTGACGCTGACGGATCGTATATCATATTTGCCTTTCAGCAGCAGGATATGGCCGAAGCCAAAAAAGTAAAGGAAGGTGATAGTGTGGCGATCAAAGGATCCTGCAGTGGTGGCACTTACAGCGAAATTTTAGAAACTGAATACATCAGCCTTAAAAGATGTTCCATCAACAAATAAACAAACCAAAAACGTCAACAATGAAAAAAGCAATTCTCATTTTAGCACTTGCAGCTTCTGGATCAATATATGCCCAGAAAAAAACTACCACATCCGCCACCGTTAGTTTCGATGCCACCACCAAACTGGATGCATTACCGAAAGCGGAAAACAAAACCGTGATCGCAGCCATCGATCCAAAAACCGGCAGCGTGGCATTTGAAGCCCAGGTGAAAGGGTTCAACTTTGGCAACCCGATGATGCAGGAACATTTTAATGGTCCTAAATGGATGGATTCTGAAAAAATGCCAACCGCCACTTTTAAAGGCAAGATCACCAATCCTGAAGCGGTAAAGTTTGATGTGGATGGCACTTATACTGCTAATATTGATGGTGAACTTACCATGCATGGTATCACTAAACCGCTGAGCACGAAGGCCACGATCACAGTGAAAGGCGGAGCAATCAGCACGAATGCAGAATTTACAGTGAAGCTGGCGGACTATGGTATCAGCAACGCCGGCGGTAAACTTGCCGACGATCCAACCATTACCGTTGCTGCTGACTTTAAATAATCAATCAAAAATTTAAAAGGAATCACGTCTTCACCGGCGTGATTTTTTTTATACAGGTTGTTGGTCTTGCGTTTTCAACCGATCGCAATAGCGCCTGAACTGTTCCAGGATAAAATCCCAACCCTCTTTGTCATTCATTGCCTGGCGGTAATCTTCATAACCGGCACCATGTTTTTCGAAATTAAAATGTTTCAACTGCACCCTTGTTTCACCCATACCTGCAGCAGTAAAAATTACTTCCAGCGTACTGGCTTTGCCCAGGTCAGGTACCGGTACACGGCTTGCACTGATCTGCCAGTGCAACCGGATAAAGAAGGGAGGCTCCAGGGAGGAAACAGTGGCCCAATCGCAGCGAAAATGGTTGGGACCGGTTTCTGAACACAAACCGTTCTCCCCATTCAATGAAATATTTACCAGTGCATCTCCCGACCATGTGTATTCCCGGGGCCACCATTCACCAAAATCGTTTACAAATGCGGCGAAAGCACGCTCAATTTCCAATTGTACACAGCTCACTTTTTGAATTTCCTGCATACTGTCTGGCTGACAAAATTCCGGCCAAAATCAAGCAGGTTCATTGGTATAAAACGAAGTAACATTCAGGTAAGGTAGCCCCGGGCAAAAAGGACGAGGTACCATTCATTACAAACACCTGCTCATTCCTGTACCCGGCCAAACCCAAGAAATTTATCCATCCTCGTTTTGGTATAAGTGAATCCGGCCACTTTCGCCGCTTTGTTACCTTCAATGGTATGCACAAAACCATCTGCATAATGGTGCACAATGCCGATATGGCCGAAGCCGCTCGGCAGGCTTACCCTCCAGAAAGCTGCGATATCACCCGGTTGTGGTTCCATACTGGCGTTGTCAATAATCCATCCCTTATTTTTATACTGGTTGAAAATATTACGGGCGCCGGCTGAATAATGAAACGGCATCTTTGCCCGGTCGCCTCCTGCGGCCTGCAAAAAACACCAGCTCACAAAAGCAGCACACCAGCTATTTCCTTCCGGGAGCCCGGCAGGTTGCAGGTATTTTTTTACAAACCTGCCGCGGTTATTACCACCGATCTCACCTGCCCCGGCTGCGATTTCCCCAATTGCAATTTTTAAGGCTGCCCGCCCGGCAGCACTGCCACCCAATGCAGGCGCCGGCATCTTAGTAAAATCGATCACACTGGTTACCGCCCTGGTCCTCGGGTTTTGCAATGCCCAACGGGTGAGGTCGCCGGTCTTTCCATCCAATTCAAGCGGGCGGCCGAATTTATCAAGATGACTGCTTTGAAAATTAATCACAGCCTTGTAGGTCGCTGCATCATACAGGCCGCTAATCGGTAAATCATAATCGAGTTCCTGTAGCATTTTCTGCAGTTCTTTTACTGCCGGGCCGCTATCACCCTTTTGTAATAATGCCATGTAAGTAGGTTTTGGTTAAAAGAGAAAATTGTTGTGGAAGCAATGTAAGGCCCGACCATGATCGTACACGCAGCGCCTGCGAAGCTTATTACACCGAACGCTGAATTATGACCTGCCTGGTGGAGACGGAAGTTGGATCCTTTTCAAAGGATCTTTGGATTGATGAACAATACTAATAAAACGGTGATGGATTGTCAATACCCTAAAAATGTAATTTTTCCATTAGGGCAAGGGGTTCAGTGTTGACCGTGCGGGCTGAAACAAACAGCTTTATTTTTCTTTCCTGTCCCCGGTCAACAGCGTCGAACAGTTGTGAACAAGATCATTCTTTTCCTTTCACCACGATCACGATCTCACCCTTTACCGGTTTACTGTTAAAGTGATCGAGAACCTCCTGCAGGCTTCCTCTTTTGTTCTCCTCAAATTTTTTGGTGAGTTCACGGCTTACGCAGCACTGGCGGTCGGCGCCAAAATACTGCACCAGGTCCTGCAATGTTTTTACCAGCCGCATCGGGCTTTCGTAAAAAACCAGGGTTCTTTCCTCTTCGGCAAGAGAGGTAAAAAAAGTCTGCCTTCCTTTCTTTAACGGCGGAAAGCCTTCAAAGCAAAATCGGTTAATGGGTAACCCGCTGTTGACAAGTGCAGGCACAAATGCGGTGGCGCCGGGGAGGCATTCCACCTGGATATTATTTTTTACACATTCTCTTACCAACAGGAAGGCAGGGTCGCTGATACCTGGTGTACCGGCATCGGTTAGCAAGGCCATTTTTTTCCCGGCCTGAAGTTGCCCGGTGATGTGTTGTACAATCTTGTGTTCATTGTGCTGGTGATAAGGCGTTACGGGCTTCTGCACCTGGTAATGCTGCAATAGTATGGCCGAGGTACGGGTATCTTCTGCCAGCACCAGGTCAACCGATTTCAGAATTTCCACGGCCCTGAATGTGATGTCTGCAAGATTACCGATTGGAGATGGAACTATGTAAAGCATGTGTGCCCGGAGCTTACAAAATTGAAAATAAATGCGGTTATTGGTGCCTGTTAGCCTGCACCAGGCTGTTCATTCAAGCAGGTCTTTTACCAGCAACAGCCCGCCGGTTCAAAAACATGATCATTGAAATGTGTGACCGGCAACTACCCCACCACCACTTCAAACATTTCCATCACGGGATTGGCGAGTAGTTTTTTTGCTGCTTCTTCCGCAACCTTTTGTGCTTCTGCAGCAGAGGCTGCCTCCACCTGTAAGGTAATGTGTTTGCCTACCCGTACATCTTTTACGTCGGCGAGCCCGAGGTTTTCCAAACCACCGAGTACGGCCTTCCCCTGCGGATCGAGCAACTCTTTGTGCGGCATTACTTTTACTTGTGCTGTATAAATCATGGAGTGCTGTTTTTTTTCGTGGTCAAAGATAAAATAATGTACGCAATGAAAACGAGGGGCACTGCCAGCCACTTTATTACCAGCGCCGCCACAATGGCAATTACGAGTAAAATTATTTTTGACAGGTTGTTTTTTACTGTGTAGTCTTTGAACTTAAGCGCCATCATGGGCAATGTACTGATCATGAGCCAGCTCAGCAGCAGGATCATGGCATATAGAAACCATTGGTTGAGCAGGAGATCATATACCAGATCTGATGATCCGTAATACCAATAGATCAGGGGCAGCGAAGCCACCACCAGTGCAGCAGCCGGAATGGGCACGCCTTTGAATCCAAAGCACTGGCTGGTATCAATGTTAAATCTTGCGAGACGATAAGCGCCGGCGCAGGTGAATATAAATGCCGGCATCAACCAGATAAGTGAAGCCTCCAGTCCGTCATGCTGCCGGATGATACCCATGCGCAATAATTGGTAGAAGATCATACCGGGCGCCACACCAAAACTTACCACATCGGCCAACGAATCTAACTGCTTGCCCAGTTCGGAAGAACCTTTCAGTAATCTAGCCACAAAACCGTCGAAAAAGTCAACGAGGGCCGCAATGCCGATAAATACTGAAGCAAGGCAAAGATTTTCGGTAAGCTTTACAAACTGCTCCCCATCCTTTGTGTATATAATATCGATGCCACTCTGCAGGGTAAACACCACCGCAATACATCCAAAAAACAGGTTGAGAAGGGTAAATAAATTTGGTAAGTTTTTCATTGTATAATATCACCTGTTTAGCGGTTCATTTGCCCCGGAAGCACCGGTGATTTTTTTTATTGTAAGAATTGTTTTCGCTGTTTATTTGATCGCCTGCCAGGCATTGTCACAGTTTATTTTTTCATCAATGCTTCGATGTCTTCCACAGTGATGGGAATATTCTTCATCAGGTCTTTATTTCCATTCCGCGTGATCCAGAAATTATTTTCAATCCGTATCCCCATCTTTTCTTCCTCGATATAAATACCCGGTTCTATAGTGAATACCATGCCTGCTTTTACCGGTTCGGTCCGGGTACCAAGGTCATGTACATCAATCCCTAAATGATGGGAGATGCCATGGTACAGGTATTTTCGATAAGCCCGGTTGGCCGGATCTTCGTTTTTAATATCTGATTTACGCAGCAGGCCGATCTTTTGAAAAACTACGGTGGCCTCATCTCCCACCTTTTCAGTATAATCAACAATACTGATACCGGGTTTTAAGATACTGGCTGCATAATGATGCAGGTGCAGGCAGGCATTGTAAACGGTTTTTTGCCGCCGGGTAAATTTTCCATTAACGGGCACGGTCCGCGTTAGGTCTGCGCAATAATTGCCATACTCTGCACCAAAATCCATTAAAATCAATTCCCCGTCTTTACACTCCTGGTTGTTCTCCACATAATGCAGGGTGCGTGCACGGTCGCCGCTGGCAATGATGGAGCCGTAGGCCTGGCCGGTAGCCCGCTGACTTAAAAAAGAGTGCATGATCTCTGCCTCAATTTCATACTCCATTACGCCCGGCTTAATAAACGACAACAAACGCCTGAATGCAACCTCGGTGATATTCATGGCTTGTTGCATCACTTCCACTTCCTGCGGGGTTTTGATGGCCCTCAGTTCTTTCAATATACGGGCGCTGCGTTTATAATTATGCAGTGGGTATCGTTGCCTCATCTCAGCAGCATACCGGTAATCCCGCACAGGTACCTGGCTCGATTTCCGGTCGTTTTCATTACTGTTGAGATAAATATTTTCGGCCAGGTGAATCATTGGTTGTAATATTCCTTCAAGACTGTCTAACCACACAATGTTGGTGATACCGGAAATGGCGGTGGCTTCCTGGGCCCTTAAACGGTGACCGTCCCATTTTTCCTTGAGTTCGTTCGGCCGCGTAAGCACCAATACCTCCCTGTATTTTGGATCAGGGTTCCCGGGGAATAATACCAACATTGTTTCTTCCTGCTCAATGCCCGTCAGCCAGAAAAGATCAGAGTTTTGTTTAAACCTGTGCAGCGCATCGCCGTTGGCCGGCAGCTCATCATTGCTGTTAAAAATGGCAATGCTGTCCTTCTCCATTTTATCTACAAATCGCTTCCTGTTCTGGATAAATATTTCGGGGTTGAGCGGAAGATATTTCATGCTGAATCGTTTAGGTACGCAATATACAGTTTTACAGCAGAAACATACATACAGATAACATAGCCCCTCATCCGGTGACGTTTAAATTATCAAACGCTAACTGCGTCTTTATCAATCCCTGAGCGCTCCGGCACGGGCGTTTTTTGGGAAGCTCTCAGCCCCTTTCCGGCTCAATTTAGTGTCAAATTTACACTTCATCTGCACAAAATATATAAAGTATTCAATGATAATAAAGCAATGTTCAAAGACGTTCAATAATACCGGAAACGTTTGCATAAATACCAAACCTTGAACAAAAGCACAAAAAAGGATGCAAAAAAGGGGTGTTTGTTAGAAATTTTATAAAATACTGAACTCCTATATTGCAGGTTCAATACGATTGCTCATTAAACGCTATTACTATGCCAGTAACAACTTCGTTTGGTTACCCTGAGAATGCTTTGCTACAACTGGGTGTTCATCGAAACACCCCCGTTCACTACCAATTATCACCGGAAGAGCTAACGCGGCAGACCCTTGAACGGGGCCAGGGCAGCCTCACCAGTACAGGCGCACTGTCGATCAATACCGGGGAGTTCACCGGCCGGAGCCCTGAAGATAAATTCACAGTGCTGGATGATATCACCAGGGACACTGTGAACTGGAATAATTTTAATATCGCCATTGACCCGTTTTATTTTGACGGGCTGTACAATAAGATGATGGCTTACCTGAACGGGAAAGAAATATGGGTACGCGACAGCTATGCCTGCGCTGATCCCAGTTTCAGGCTGAACATCCGGGTGATCAATGAAAACCCCTGGAGTAACCTGTTTGCCTGCAATATGTTTTTGCGGCCTGTGGAGGCGGAACTGGAAAATTTCACGCCCGACTGGCACATCATCCAGGCGCCCGGCTTTCATGCCGACCCCGCAACCGACGGCACCCGCCAGCACAATTTCGCCATCGTGAATTTCACAAAAAAAATGATCCTCATCGGTGGCACGGGTTATACCGGCGAAATGAAGAAAGGTATTTTTTCAGTACTTAATTATATTCTTCCGCTTCAGCAGGGAGTGTTGAGCATGCATTGCAGCGCCAATGCGGGAAAAGATGGCGATACAGCGGTGTTCTTTGGATTGAGCGGCACGGGCAAAACCACGCTGAGTGCAGATCCCGGGCGACAGTTGATCGGCGATGATGAACATGGCTGGACCGACCATACCGTTTTTAATTTCGAAGGTGGCTGCTATGCCAAAACCATTGATCTGTCTGCCAGCACCGAACCACAGATTTTTAATGCGATCAGGCCAGGCGCCCTGCTGGAAAATGTTCCCTTTGTAAAAGGGACTGATCAGCCTGACTTCAGCAGCAAAGAGATCACTCCCAATACGAGGGTGAGTTATCCACTGCATTTTATCAGCAATGCCATGGAGCCTTCCATCGGCAACATTCCAAAAAACATTTTCTTTCTTACCTGCGATTCTTATGGGGTATTCCCTCCCGTTAGTAAGTTGTCTCCCGGCCAGGCCATGTACCAATTCATCAGTGGATACACCGCCAAGATAGCGGGTACCGAAGCGGGCATCAATGAGCCAAAATCCACTTTCAGCGCCTGTTTTGGCGCACCTTTTCTTCCGCTGCACCCGGGCAGGTATGCGGAAATGCTGGGTAAAAAAATGACGGAGCACAATGTAAGTGTATGGATGATCAATACCGGCTGGAGCGGTGGCGGCTATGGTGTTGGAAAAAGAATGAAACTTGAATACACCAGGGCGATGATCACGGCGGCCCTTGAAGGCAAGCTGAACAATATGGAATATGAGCAACATCCTGTATTTGGTATGATGATTCCCACCAGTTGCCTTGGCGTACCCACAGAAATTTTAAACCCACGCAACACCTGGGCGGCAAAAGTTGCCTATGATGCGGCTGCCAGGAAGCTGGCGCTTGAATTCATTAACAATTTTAAAAAATATGAAAAAGGCGTGTCGGCAGATATCCTTGCCGCTGCTCCTGTAGTATAAATGTTGTAGCGATTGTTAGCCAATAAAAGAAGCCCTCCCTGTTGATAGGGAGGGTTTTCTTTTTATCGTGTACCCGTGTTTGTTATGGGTTATCAGCCGTTACATCTTCAGCCATCACTGCATCATCCGGCGTAGCCTGCAGATCGCGGTCAAAGGAGTACAATGAATTGTTATCCATATCCTTTCCGCCGGCGATCTTTATCTTATCCAGCAGGTTTTGCACCATCGTTTCCTCTTCGGTTTGCTCTTTTACAAACCACTGCATAAAATTCCAGGTGGCCCAGTCCTCCTCGGTGAAACTCATCTTCACAATCCGGTAAATGGCGTTGGTGTTATCAACCTCGTGGGCAAATGCCTTTTCAAAACAAGCCTGCACATTTTGCGGATCGGCTGGCGGTGAAGGGATAGCATCAATTTTAACCTTGCCGCCCCTTTTTAAAATATATTCCAGAATTTTCATCATGTGGTTGCGCTCTTCCTGTGCATGCCTGAATAAGAAATTAGCAATGCCGCCATACCCTTCACTATCTGCCCAGGATGCATAACTCAGGTAGATCTGCGATGCATAGGCTTCCTTTGTGAGTTGATTGTTCAATGCTTCCGCAATGGAAGGCGATAATCTGTTCGTATCCATATTCTCCTGTTTTAATTATTGTTGTTCGCCCGAGCCTGCCGGAACTGCCAGCAGCGGTATCGAAGTGGTATTGAGTATTTTTTCCGCCAGGTTTCCCATAAAAAATTTATCGAAACCTTTGCGGTGGTGTACGCCCATCACGATGAGATCGGCATTGAATTCAGTTGCTACCGAAGTAATGCTGTCAGCAAAATCGCCTTCCACGGCTTCGATCTGTATCTTGTCATCACCTAAAAATTTCCGGCACTGGTCGAGGAACACCAGCGTTTCTTTCTTAAGATCTTCCACCACCGCTGTGGTATCCACCCCGTTAAACCCGGTATAGCCCATGATGGGCGAATAAGCTGTGGTGGAATAATAAGCCGGTTCCATCACAACATGGAGTAACAGCACTTCAGCACCCATTGCTTTTGCGATGGAGTAGCCGGTAGATGCAATTTTTTCCGCCATTGGATCATAGTCCAGTGCGATCAATACTTTTTTCATTGTTTGGTTTTTATTATGGTGATTCATTCATTGTGAGCCTGCCCTGGACGCCCGCATCCGGTGTGCTGCCGGTAATGGCCGCTGCCGCTATTTTTATCAGCGATACCATCTTACTGTTACGGGTATCCCAATAATAAGCCTCCAGCGGATATACCCTGATCACTGACAGGTCGGGGTCATTCTTTCCGTCACTGAACCACGCTTTTGCCATTGGCGTCCATGCTTTTTCAATTGATTTTTCATCTGTGAAAATATCTGCCTCTCCAAATACAGTTAAAAAATGGGAACCTGAGGGACTGGCAAAAATCAACTGCACTTTTGCATCCTGGGTTATCTCCATATTCTTGTTGCTTTCCATTCCGCTGAGGAACCAAAGTTTTCCTTCCTCATCCACCATGGAAAGTCCCATGGGTCTTGTTGAAAACGGCGCGGCTGCCAGGCCTGTACACATCATACAAACTTTAATCTCCTCCGCCATCTCTTTCATTTTAGCAATGGCCTCCTGGCTGTTCAAATTTTTTACATCCGGCATAATTCATTGATTTAAGATGAATAATATTGATGGTAGTACAATTAGTACACCAAACCGGGTTCTCAGCCCTGGCGGCTTTTTTATCCAACATTAACATTGATTGGGTTAATTGACGCCACAGCCGGGGAATAATTTACCCGTCCATTACACAGCCCGGCTGGTTAATAAATGCGTTGAAATAAAGGCTCTACAGCCACACCTGAAAACTAACGGGATGATCAGCAACCATGCGCCCTACCTGCTCCATTCTTTAAACAGTGGTAAGCGCTTTGTCCGGGTGCCGGAAATTCACCGTTAAATTTCAAGCTTTTCTAACACCAGCAGCGTCTGAAGGAATTCTGCCCAGGCAGCCTGCCACTTGTCTCTTGCAGCATTGATCTTTTCATGATGCTGATTGGCGGCCTCCCCTTTTGTCCTGATGTATTCTTCCAGGTTTGCCAATGCTTCTTTATTGAGGTCCTCTAAACGTTCTTTATGTTCCATAGTTACCAGTTTAGTATTTAAAGTTACCGCTGATACAGGTGTCCCGGAATATGATTTTGCGCAGGTTTTCAAACAGGTGCAGCAGGTAATAACGGGTGACGCCTTTACAACAGGTACATGTTTTGTGAAGAAGAAATTGTTATACCAAAAAAATAAAAATTATGATCTCGCTAATTAAAGACATGCCTGGAAACGTTGCTGCATTCAGGGCCACAGGTGAAGTTGACAAAAACGATTACAACGAAGTAGTGATCCCGGTAATTGAAGCCATGAATAAAAAGGAGGACAAGCTGAATTTTTTATTCGTGCTGGATACCTCTTTGAAAAATTTCAGCCTCGGTGCATTTATGAAGGATCTCGGCGTTGGCCTCAAACACTTTTCCAAATGTCACAGAATGGCCATCGTATCTGAATCCGGCGCCATGAATACGTTCACTGATATTTTCAGTTACCTGTCGCCGGGAGAGGCAAAGGGATTTACACATGCTGAGCTCTCAAAAGCGAAAGCCTGGGTAAGCAGTTAATTATAATACTTAAACTATTCTATCGATGACTACCAAAGATCAAAAGCCGATACCACAGGAAATGCCGGCGCCCGATAAGCCGCCTGAGATAAAAGAACCCGGTGTGCCTGAAACGCCTGCAACCCCGCCGGAACCACCCTTAAAAATTCCGGATGAATCGCCGGTACCTCCCGTGCCACGGGAAACGCCACCGTTAAAGGAACCTGGTAACAACTATAAACAACGATGATGGAAATCATGGAAATCAAATGCCCGGTGTTAATTCCGGGCATCTTTTTTTGTACCACTGGGGATCAATTTTTTCCTGTCGTCATTTATTTTATCAGTCATGTTTATCTCCGCCCAGGCTATAGCTGTTGTTTTCTTCATCCTCCTCCCCAATAGCTTCGTTGCTGTCATCTTCCTCACTACCCGGCACATCCAGGTCACTTCCATCAAGTGCCAATGCTTCAGCTTTTTCGTTTAAGGGAACACCCTCTTCGTCCTTTCCATCCAGTGTAGCTTTTTTCAACAGTTGTTCCTCTTCATATTTGCCAGCCGCATCCAACATAGCAAGTTCTTCAGCACTGATATTCGAATCTTTATTCTCAGCAACATTATTTGTAGGGATGTTCTCCAGGTTGGTTCCTTTTGGTCCTTGTGTCATAATTCAAAATTTTTTAGTGTGATTGAATAACAGTTCACCTGCAAAATCATGCCATACCATTTGTATCCCGGCGCGTCATCATTAACAGAAAGAAATGGATTAGCGTGGAAAAATATAGACAAAACCGGGTAAGCTTTTCATCCATTCTCCGCTTTTACAGGCTGCACAAAGTTGCTTAAAATAAACGCTGACATCTTACCCGTTATATCAAAACGCATCCTCCAAGACCCTTTCGCAACAAGACTTTCACAGTTTGTACCGGAGCTGTGCACACACAAAACAAGAAGGGTGAACAGCAGCATTTGGCCCGATTATTTTATTAGTTTATACATCAACAACACTTTTTTTATGAAAACAAATATCATCAAACAACTGGTTTATAAAACCATATTACTCGTGTCGATCATCAGTTCTTCAACCATTGCTTTTGCTGACACCGGCACCAACGACGATGGCGTATATTCAACCAGCCAGTTTTTTGCACAAGGCTGGGTGATTGGCGTACTTGCTGCTGTAGTGGCCCTTGTTGCAACTGCCATATTAATCGGAAGAAACGAGAGAAAAAGAATGAGAGAACTGCAATAATTCAGTCAGGCCGGTATAGCCGCCACCGTTACCCTTCCTGTCGATCCATTGGCACCGGGTATCAATTCAAAGAATTTTATGGCAGAAAGGCCGGGCTCTTCGCGATGTGATACATACACAATTGTAACAGTACGTTCAGACGCAATCTTATTGATAAGGGAAATAAAAAGGCTGGTGCCGGCATCATCCAATCCTGTGGTTGGTTCGTCGAGGATGAGTAAAGGAGGATGCTTCACCATCGCCCTCGCTATCAACACCATTCTTTGCTGTGCCAGCGTGAGCATCCGGAAGGGAGTATCCCGCTGCGACCAGAGATTTAACAACTGTAACCAATGTTCAGCAATCTCTTTCTGTAACTCGCTTGGCACAAGATACAGGCCAACAGAATCCATAAAGCCTGATAATATCATATTTTCAGCGGAATCCTGCCTGGGATAATCACCGGCAACAGCCCCATTAAAATAACCTATTTTAGCTTTGATATCCCACACCGATTCACCGGAACCTTTCTTTTTGCCGAAAAGGAATAATTCCTGTCCATAACCTTTAACATTGTCTCCAACAATCATCGAGAGCAAAGTCGTTTTACCGGAACCGTTAGGTCCCTTCAATTGCCAAAATTCTCCTGCCCTCAATTCCCAGTCAATCCCATCTAATACCGGGCGCCCGTTATAACTCACCCGGACATGTTTCATTTCCACCAGCATCTCATCTCCAGCATTTTCATCTGTTAAATGACCGGGCAGGCTACCCTGCAAGAAATTTGAAGGCAGTGAAATTTCCAGGAAATCGGAACGGCTCATTACTGCAGTTTGACGGCCGTTTTCAACACAGATCACCTGTGAAATAAAAGGCAGGCAATCATGTTTCCTGTAAAGTAACTGGATGATGGAAGTGTATGCGGATATGCCTGCCAACAAAGCGACCACTTCTTCCTGTGCCCGGTGGTCAAGGCTTTCGAACAGGTTGTCCACCACTATGAAGCCTGGCTTTTTTGCAATGATGTGTTCAAGCAAGGCTCGTCTTTGTTCTCCTGATGAAGAAGTGGCCAGCGAATGACCATTGTCTACTTTCAATTCAAAATGGTTGTGCAGCAGTTCTTCTCTTACAAATTGTTTTACTGCCGGGGTGGAAAATAACTCAGCCTGTTGCCCTTGCAATGATTTCGTAAAATCAAACCGTTTCCCGTGCAGGATATCATTGATCAACCGGTCAACGTTTTCACCGGCGCTTATATAGATTCCAATATGGATCGGCGCCATTACAACTGTCTGCATAAATTGCGGCAAAGAATTGTTTGATGTATGCAATCATATTCCGGGAGGGATATGACTATGTAATCCTATTGTTGCTGAACACTGAAATCGTCCGTAACAAAATGCTGTATTCCATCAAGGACGCCTTCTGCCAGTGGGCGTTCGGCAAAATAAATGGACTTATTTTTCCGCAGCTCTTCCAGTTCTGTGCTGTAATCTTTTGCAACAATGCCATTCACCTTACCCTTCAGCATGTCTTTGTCGTTGCCGCTATTGCCGGCCGTAATAAAATTACTGATAGGCACTTTCCATTTGTAACTAAGGTAACGTACCGCATTCCCCTTGCTCGCCCTGAATGGCAGCAGGTCGAGAAAACGATTTTCTGTTAACAGTATCTTTGCCCTCAGTTTTCTGTCATCCAAAAACTTGTAGAGATCGGCCATATCATCATCCGTAAAACTGTCGTCCACATAATAACTCAGTTTAAAACGCCGCTGTGCGATCTGCTCCTGCAACCTGATACCGGGAAATTTCTTTAAGGCCGACTGCAGTTCTTCCCGCTTCCATTGGTAATCGATATGACTCTCCCACCCGTTGTCAGGAATCATTTTATCAGTATAATAAATTTCCGAACCAGCAGAACAGATCATCACATCCGGGGCCGGCAGTTGATAGTTCTCAAAAGCTTTTTGCGTGATCTCTTTGTTTCTTCCACTGGCAACGCCAAATACCACATGGTCTTTCCTTTCGTCGATCCATTCTTTCAAAGCTTCCAGCCCGTCTGACTTATTTCCATTCACCAAAGTGCCATCGATATCCGAGATGATGAACAATTTAGCCATCGCCAGTTTTTTTCCATAGGCAGTTTTGTAGGTGAACGATGCTGCGTCTTCTTTTCCGCCGGCAAACAAACCCTTCAGTATTTCCATATATCGATCGGCATGTGCCTTCCAGGAATAGAGTTGATCGGATGCCTTGATGCCGTTGGCAGAATAATTTTCCCACAACACCTGGTCAGCGATCATTTTTTTTAATGCATCGGCAATTGCAGCGGGATCTTCGACATTCACCAGCATACCATTTTTACATTGATCAAGTATTTCTTTGGGTCCACCGGTTGGCGACGCCACCACAGGCAGCCCGCAGGCAGCGGCTTCCACAAGAGTTAACCCAAAATTCTCTCCCGGCGTTGCATTCACAAACACTCCTTTTTTTCTTGCGGCCACCCGGTAAATTTCGGGTACTTCTAAAGTAGGGTCATTCTTTTTTGGAATGGCCATCTTGCCATACAGGTCAAACTTATCCATCAGCAACAAAAGATTCGTAAGGGTTTCCTGTTCGTCGGCCGGCATTTGGGTAATGTCTTTTCTTACGCCCGCAAAAATTGCCAGGTTAGCCATCGCCTGCAACTCTTTATCCTGGCCATAACATTCGATGATGGTCTCGAAATTTTTTCTTTTGTCAGCACGTCCCAAAGAAAGGATCAATGGTTTTGCAGGGTTGAAAAGAAATCTTTCAATATCAGAATTCACACGATACAGTGCATGTTCCTGCTCGATCGTCATTTTAAACGACGGCATATCGAAACGATAGAAAGGATAAAAAAGATTGGAGTTCACACCCGGTGGGATCACTTCAAAATGCCCGCGGCCCCTGTTTTCATACATGCCGTACTGCATATCTATTTCATGTTGCGTGCTTACAATCACTACATCGGCCGATTGCAGCATTTTTTCTTCTTCCGAAATACGGCGCTCAATATTGAATTTCTCATTGATCTTTTCTGCAGAAAGCCCCTGTTGTAACAGGATATTTTTTTTGTTGCGCCCCAATGAGTGGCCGGTTGCTATCAGGGGCACTCCAAACACTTCACTGATCTGCCCTGCGAGGTAAATACCATCTGCATAATGACCATGTACCACATCAGGAAAATCATCTTTCTTTTCAATGAACCGGATCGTTTTGTCGATGAACTCATCCAGGTACTCCCACAGCGTTTCCTTTGGCCGGTAAGTATTGCCACCACAGGTGATGCGGATGATCCTTGCTTTTTCGTTTACAATTTCAATTTCTTTGTCATAAGCAGCAGACACTCTTTTATCGGCAATCCTTCTTGTAAAAAGATCCACTTTTCGCACCATCGGGTGATGTGAAAGATTTTCCAACAATTCAAGAACATACTTAACCTGGCCGCCGGTGTCTTTGTCTCTTCCTATTTCAGGGTCGTTAAACCTGATCAGTCCGTGAGGACTGAATAACTGTATGTAGTATCCGCTCATCGTGCAAAGTTTAACGTTAAGAATGCCTGCAAAATTAACCAAATCAATTTTAAGGCATGTATTTAGTAATTTTATCTACTAAAACAAATGCCAAACTATGTATTCAGGATCAGGCTTCAGCGATTGGGAAATAGGCGACATCACCGTAATACTTCATGAAGGGGTTTATCATCTTTTTCACCTGATCATTCCAAACCACGATTACATTGCACATGCTGTTTCAAGAGACGGCATTTCATGGAAAAGGGTGAAGAATGCGATGTTTGTTGGTAACCCCGGCGAATGGGATGATGACATGTTGTGGACGATGCATGTATGTGAGGAAGGAGAAAAATTTGCGATGTATTATACCGGGCTGCAACGACGCGATCGTGGTGTTGTGTCAAGGATCGGCTTCGCGGAATCGAACGACCTGCTCAACTGGACAAAAAATCAAAAAGGGATTTACCCGATTGAGCCCAGGGGTGTTTATTACGAAGCGATCAATGACAATCCCCGCAAATGGTTAAGTTTCCGCGATCCCTACCGGTTTGATTACAATGGAGAAACTTATTTGCTGGTATGCACCAGGAGTGTGACCGGGCCTGTTTCCAGGAGAGGCTGCGTGGGCATTGTAAAGATCACCGGCGATGTGGTGGAACTATTGCCTCCCCTGTTGTACCCGATGGTGTACGATGATATTGAATGCCCCTGCGTATTTGAACTCAACAACCGGTATTACCTGCTCGGCTCCATCAGGGAAGATATTAAAGTGCGCTATTGGTTTGCTCCTGATTTTTTTGGAGAATATCATTCGTTCAATGAAGATGTATTACTACCCCAGGGTAATTATGCGGCAAGAATTGTACAGGATGGCGATCATGTGCTGGTGTACAATTTCTTTTATGCCTATGGCCGTATTGATGCCCTTCGTGTACTTCCACCACCCAAAGAAATAGACACCGATGGAGAAGGAAGGCTGTTGTTAAAGAGTTATTACCGCTGGGACCTGATGGCCGGCAAACGAAAACTGCAGCAGGATTTTGAAAAACCAACCACCTTACTCAACAACCCCACCGCTTCATTCAGCATGGAGGATGGCCGGTGGACCTGTGGTTCACGAAGCGGCTATGAAGTGTTTTACTTTAAAAAACCTTCGCCCGGCTTTATTTGGGAAGGTGTACTAACAGTAACGGGTATGGGTAAATTAGGGCTCGTTTCTGATCTTGATGAGGATGGAAATGGCTATTTCATTTCGCTGGATGTAATGAATGGGCTTGTGCAGATCAGGGCCTGGGGCTTTAACCCGCTCAACACAAGGCATAATTTTATTTTCACCGACATCCAGGCTTCCGTATTCAATATACAGGGTAACCGGTCCTTTCATTTCAGGCTGATCCGTTATGGCCACTATATCGAACTGTCAATTGACGGCATCGTTAAGCTGACCCTGATGGATTATACGTACACGGGTAATGGAATCGGGATTTACTCTGCTTCTTCGGTGATATCGCTGCACGACTCTATTTTAAGAACC
This sequence comes from uncultured Ferruginibacter sp., assembly GCA_964452405.1. Taxonomy (GTDB): domain Bacteria; phylum Bacteroidota; class Bacteroidia; order Chitinophagales; family Chitinophagaceae; genus Ferruginibacter. Next base: position 4,082 of record CAYVLT010000032.1, on the reverse strand, counting down.
CTGCCCGACCCGGAAGAAGAATACGCGAGCCAGGAAGAAGCACAAAAAATAAGTTAACCTTAACCGTGAGCCAACAGGTTTTATCTTTGCAAATGCTGAAATTCAATCGCTGGTATTTTTTACTCACCATTATACTGTTCGTTACGGAGCTGCTCATTGCAAAATTTGCACACGACCTCATTATACGACCCTATGGCGGAGACGTGCTGGTGGTGATTCTCATTTATTGTTTTGCCCGGAGTTTTATACAAATGCCTGTATGGAAATTGAGCCTGCTGGTGTTTGCCTTTGCCTGCCTGGTTGAAACACTGCAATACTTCAGGATCGTGGATCAACTGGGGTTACAGGATCATACCTGGGCCAGGATCGTGATAGGCACTTCCTTTTCGTGGATGGATATTTTATCCTATGCTATCGGCATCATGATCATTCTTTTTACGGAGTTGTTTTTTCGAAAACGTACGCCATTACAGGTTCACGACGCCTGATTTTATGGTGTATTTTTTGCCCTTGTTTCACCATGAAAAAGCAATCGTACAGCAACCATAAAAAATATTATCCCCCACATCATTTTATCTTTTTGCCCCTGGTCTTTGCCTGCATTGCAGCCGGCGCCTGGCAGGCATGGGCCCATGAAACAGACCGTTTACCCTGGCTATTGTTCACTTTAACGAATACACTCGTTTTTTACCTGGCCATTATGATGCGCCAGCATTATGCCCTCGGAAACCAGGACCGCATTGTACGGCTCGAATTCAGGTTGCGGCATGTTGAACTAACCGGCGAACCGGCATCAGCGGTGGAGCAACAACTTTCCTTTTCCCAAATTGCCGCCCTGCGCTTTGCCAGCGATGAAGAATACCAACCACTGCTGCAACGAACCATTATTGAAAATTTAACTGCCGACATCATTAAAAAGTCAATAAAAAACTGGCGGGCGGATAACATGCGGGTATAGACGAAAACATTCCAGCGAAACGCTATGGGTAATTATTTACCCAACTGTGTTATTCTTTCCTCAAACTTTATAGAAAATGCAATCCCGGTTTCTACCTGCCTTCGTTTACGAGGCTTTTTTCCGCTTTTGATACGGTGCTGAACAACTCATTCATTTCGAAAGGTTTTTCCAGGAAGAAGTCAGCGCCCGCAGCGAGGCATTCCACTCTTGCATGTGGATGTGCAGAGAGCATGATGAGGGGAATGGATGCTATGGCCACGTTCTGCTTAAACTGCCTGCAGAGTTCCCGGCCATCAGAGCCCGATAACAACATGTCCATTAAAATAATGTCGGGCCGGAGGGTTTTGATATAAGATTCCATTTGAACGGTGTTATCCTTTACCGTTACTTCATATCCTTTATGGGCCAACATGGCCTGTAACATATAAAGAATATCTTCATTGTCATCAATCACCAGGATATGAATGGGAGCGGCAGCCATTGAATCTGTTTAAATTTTTTGTACCAGGGGGAATTGAAAAATAGAATACAGAGCCTTTTCCGGGCTCACTGTCAACACCTATTTTTCCGAAATGTTTCCGGACTATTTCTGCGGCAATAAACAAGCCAATGCCAAAACCAGGGAAAGTGTTTTCATTCTTGCCCTCCACCCTGTAAAAACGATCGAATATTTTCTGCTGGTCTGCTTTGCTGATGCCAATGCCCGAATCCTGCACTGTTACCGTGGCGTAATCGTGTTGCAGCATACTCTTAACAGTAACCGTTTTGGCATCGGGGGAATATTTTATTGCATTGGTTAAAAAATTGATCAACACCTGCCCGATCCTCCCTTTATCAGCATTCACGGGCAGGGGGCTTTCATGGATAAAGCTGATATGATAGTCTGGAAACACATGACTGATTTCATCAATGGTATCCTGCAACAACTGGTTCAACTCAAAATCTTCGCGGTTAAGCACAAGGCTGCCCGTTTTTATTTTAGACACATCCAGCAGGTCTGCGATGAGTGAGGTAAGATTGATCACCTGCTTATCGATCACCCGCAGGGAGTTTTTCAAAAACTTATCATCACTCTTGTCATAGGTGCTTTGGAGTATCTGCACATAACCTTTGATGGAAGTGATGGGCGTTTTCAACTCATGACTTGCCATGCTGATGAAAAAATCTTTTTGTTGTTCCTGTTCCTTGATGTCCTGTATATCCGTGCTGGTGCCCACCCACATTTGTGTGCCGCCGAACTCATCCAGTTGTGGAATGGCCCGGCTCAACTGCCAGCGGTACAAACCTTCAGCATTTCCGAAGCGATGTTCAAAAATAAAATCAGTTCCGGTATGAATAGATACCATCCATGCTTTTAGGCTGGCATCGCGGTCATCAGGATGAACGATCTGTAACCAGCCGCCACTTTCCATCTGCTCTTTACCCATGCCTTAAAAATAATACAAAGACTGGTTGCAGTAATTGATATTCCCTTCCGCATCACTTGTCCAGATAAACTGCGGCATTGAATCCGCCAGTAGTCGGAATTTTTGTTCCCGCTGCTCCAGCAATTGCTGGTAAGTTTTTTCTGCGGTGATATCGCGGGTGGTGCCCACAATGTTTTTGGGTTCATTGTGTTCATCATAAAATAATTTCCCTTTGTTTTCCACCCAATGAACTGAATGATCATTCCAGATGATCCTTGATTCGTATTGTAAAAACCCGGTGGCAACGGCCGTTTCGAATGCTTCCCTGCGGGCCTGCAGGTCATCCGGGTGAATGTGTGCCAGCAGTTCTTTGTGCGTGAGTACAGTGCCGGGCGGATACCCAAAAATTTCTCCGTACCGGTCGGAGTAAGTTACTTCCATCTTTTTGAGGTTAAGTTCCCAGGTACCCAATTCACTGGCCTTTATTACGATGTTTAAACGCTCTTCATCTTCTTTTAATTTTTTTTGCGACATGATGCGTTCATGAATATCCATACAGGCGCCGATGAATCCTTCAAACACATTGTCTGCAGTGAACCTGGGTACACCCCGGGCAGAGGTCCAGCGATATTCACCATCATGGCGTCTCAACCTGTACTCCAGGTAAAAATCTTCTTTGTTTGCAAAAGCGGTTTCATAGGCCGACACATATTTATCCAGGTCATCCGGGTGAACGCCTTCCTTCCAGCCCTCGCCCTGGTCTTGCTCCAAGGTTCTGCCGGTGTAATTTAACCAGGCCGTGTTGTAGAAATAACGCATGCTATCGATACCGGCCATCCATATAAATACCGGCGCGCTGTTGGCTACATTCCTGAAACGTTCTTCACTTTCCCTGATCTTTTCTTCTGCCTGCTTTTGCAGCGTGATATCGGTATTGGTGCCAAACCAGTGGGTGATCTCGCCGGCAGCATTCCTGATCGCTTTAGCCCTCGATAAAAACCAGTTGTACTCACCGGTTTTACTCCTGAGTGGAAAAGTATCTTCCCAATCTTCGCCAGTGTCCCACGAATACTGTATCCGGCTGGTAACCCTTTCAACATGATCGGGATGATGCACTTTTTGCCAGCCCCACCCTTCCATTTCCTCAAAGGTGGTTCCTGTATATTCATACCACCTGCTGTTGTACCAGTTGATGTATCCTTTGCTATCTGCCATCCACGCAAATTGGGTAATATTGTCGGCCAGTGTCCTGAACTGCTCTTCACTTTTTTCAACCAGCAACAGTGCATCCACCAGCTTTTTCTCAATCTCTTTCTGTTCATTAAAATTGGTGAAAGCACCAATCCATTTTTCGATAGTACCCTGCTCGTCTCGCAAGGGTTCACCGTGAACATAAAACCACTCATACCTTCCCTCCTTATTTTTCAATCTTGCCTGTCCTCTATAAATAGCGCCGGAAGCCAGGCATTCCGCCCAGGTTTTAAGCAAAGCATCTTTGTCAGCAGGATGGATGATTTTTTCAAAGCTGGTTTCGTCGTATGGATCCTGACCTGTGAATTCTTTCCATCGGCTTGAGGCAAACACCTGCTTCCCTGCACGGTCGGTTGTCCATACCATTTCAGGCAGTGAATCGGCCAGTTGCCTGAACTCCCGTTCACTAGCTTCCACTGCCATCCTTGCTTCCACCCGGTCTGTAACATCAATAACAGTAATCATGA
>CAYVLT010000031.1:0-28270 GCA_964452405.1 uncultured Ferruginibacter sp. | reverse complement strand
ATGTTCAAAATCCTGAACAACGGAATCAGCAATCCAAAAAACATTGATAAGTCAAAAGCCGGTTTTGAAAAAGTACTGGAAGGCAAGAGCAGCAGCGACCTTACAGAACGGGCGCTAAAATACGATCTTACCATCCCTTTTGCCAGGTACGTGGCCATGAATCACGGCCGCCTCACTTTTCCTTACCGGCGCTACCAGGTTCAACCGGTGTGGCGGGGCGATGCTCCTCAAAAAGGGAGGTATCGTGAATTCACCCAATGTGATGCGGATGTGGTGGGCAGTTATTCACTGGTAAATGAGCTTGAACTCGCCAATATTTACCACGATGTATTTACGAAACTGGGCATCGCCGGGTATGAACTGCGGGTGAACAGCCGTAAAATTTTAACAGCGCTGGCAGAAGTGGTAGGCGAGGAAGATAAGGTGGTGGCCATTACCACCGCTATCGACAAACTGGACAAAATCGGTATCGACCGCGTAAAAGAAGAACTGAGAACAAAAGACCTGACCGAAGACCAGGTAGCGTTGATAGAAACCTATCTTACATTAAACCAGGCTGCCCCCGGAACTGTTACCAACGAAGCGAAACTGAATTTTTTAAAAGATTTTTTTGCTGATTCCGCCATCGGGCAAAGCGGCATTGCAGAACTTGAATTCATCAGTTCCAATACCGGCGCCAATGTACACCTGGTGATTGACGTAACACTGGCCCGCGGATTAAATTATTATACCGGCATCATATTCGAAGCCAAAGCACCCGCCACCGTAAAAATAGGCAGCATCGGCGGTGGTGGCCGGTACGATGACCTTACCGGTTTGTTTGGCGTGCCCGGCATTCCCGGCGTAGGCATCAGCTTTGGTGTTGACAGGATTTATGATGTAATGACAGAGCTGGCGCTTTTTCCGGAAACGGTGCAAACCGGCACGCAGGTATTATTTTTTAACATGGGCGAGGCAGAAAGCAAATTCGCATTCGGCATTATGCAACGCCTGAGGCATGAGGGCATCTCATGCGAATTGTATCATGAGTTCATTAAGATCAACAAACAATTTAATTACGCAGAAAAAAAACACATTGCTTATGCAGTGATCATTGGCAGCAAAGAAATAGAACAACAATACTGCCTGGTAAAAGATCTTAAAACAGGTTTACAGGAAGTGGTGGTATTTGAAAATCTTGCCGCTTTCTTCAAAAAATAGCCCGAATTTTATTCATCTCACAGCATCAAATAAAAACATTATGAAACTACGCATTCACTACCTGGCTTTCGCAGTTGCCGCAATTGCTTTCGCCTCTTGTAAAAACAGCAACACGCAGGGCAGGTATATTCCGGCAAATGCAGCCTTTGCATTTCATGTTGACGGAAAGTCCATCTCAGAAAAATTGCCCTGGGCAGAAATAAAGAACAACCCGCTTTTCAAAGAAGCCTATGCAGATACAGGCATGAGTGCATCCATGAAGAAGATACTTGACAACCCGGAAAACTCAGGCATCGATAGTAAGGCAGACTTTGTGGCATTTGTGCTGCAAGACAGTATTGGCGGCTATTTCGCATTGGAAGGAAGCGTTAAGGACGAGGCTGCCTTTAAAACATTTATTACGGAGCTCAACAACAATGGCTCAGCAATTGAAAGCGATGGCATCAATTATGTAAGTCATTACCCAACCTGCGCCGGCTGGTCAAAAGACCGTTTCATACTGATCAACGATTTACCTGATATGGGTAAATATGATGCCCTTGCAAAAAGAATGCTGGATGATTCAATTGATATCAGTCCAAGGCAAAGCCGCGATATCCTTGCTACCTGCAAATCCGTTTTTGCGTTAGCTGAAAATAATTCGATGGCTAAAGATGAAAGATTTTCAGCCCTGCTCAAAGAAAGCGCCGACATGCATTTCTGGATCAATTCCGCCGCCATGAACGAGGGTAAAAATATGCCGGCAATGATGTCGATGATCAATTTAGACAAACTGGTGAAGGGAAGCGCCACCGCCATGGCCATTAGTTTCGACAACGGAAAAATAACCGCTAAAACCCACAGCTATGCTGGCGAAGATCTTACTAAACTGTACAAAAAGTACGAGGCAGGAAAAGTAAATGAAGACATGCTGAAGCGTATGCCGGGAAAAGATGTGGCCGCTTTATTTGCATTTAACTTTAACCCGGAAGGCCTGCGTGATTTCTTAAAATTGCTCAACCTGGATGGACTGATCAATATGGGAGCCGCCAGCATGGGTTTTAACCTGGATGATTTTATCAAAGCCAACAAAGGTGATATTATGTTTGGCCTCTCCGACTTTAAAGTTGAAGCCGACACCAGCAATTTATTATTGAGTGATGAAATGACGGCACCAAAAATGAATAAGCCTTCCTTCAATTTTGTTTTTGCCGCTTCCATCGGAGAAAAAGATGCATTCAATAAACTGGTGGATGCCGGTAAAAAATTGGGTGGCCGGGTTGCTGCAGATGAGCCTGTTCCTTTCGCATTCAGCAATAACGGCACCTATTTCGCCCTGGCCAATACGCAGGAAAATGCTGACTTGTTTATGAAAGGAGGCAATGCCAACGCCGACATCATCAGCAAGATCAGCGGTGAACCCATGGGAGGATATTTTAACATTCAGTCCATCTTAAAAGGCGTAGGCACACAAGCCATCAAGGATTCCTCTTCCCGTATCATCTATGATGCATCCTTGAAATTCTGGGATAACCTTACCTTCAAAGGCGGCAGCTTCAGCAATGGTTCATTGAACAGCGTGATCGAGGTAAACCTCGCCGACAAAAATGCCAACAGCCTGAAACAACTGAATGATTATATCTTTAAAGTGAGTGAAGTAATGAGAGACAAAAGAAGAAAACAAAAAGAAGACATGATGGCTTTTGAAGACGCCTTGAATCCCTCTTCCGGGAAAGACAGTGCCGGTGCAGCAGCCATGCCGGATATAAAAGAAAAATAAAATCATTTTCCTTCAACTGCCAATTCATAAAAGAGTTGGCAGTTTTTTCATTTATCCATGCAGATAGCTTTACATAAGATCATCCCGGCTTTTTTTGAGCACCATTCGGTTGCAGGCTCAGGTCTGTGGCTACAGGATATTGTGTTCAATAAAGGTGAACAGGTACATATTGTAGCCCCAAGCGGTAGCGGTAAAACCTCGCTGATTCATTTTTTATATGCACTCCGCAACGATTACAACGGTGATATTTTATTCAACGGCAAAAACTTACGGCTAATGGATGCAGAAGCGCTGGCAGCTTGGCGGCAACAACAGGTCAGCATTGTATTCCAGGACCTGCGGCTCTTTACCGAACAAACGGCCCTGCAAAACCTGGAAGTGAAAAATGCACTAAACCCCTATTACCCGGAAAATCAAATGGAGCGGATGGCGAAAAGACTGGGAATCGAAAACAAGCTGACGCAAACCTGCAATACACTTAGCTACGGGGAGCAACAACGTGTTGCCATTATCCGCAGCCTGTTGCAGCCATTTGACTTCCTGCTGCTTGATGAACCTTTCAGTCACCTGGATGAAGCAAACAGTAAAAAAGCGATGGAACTGATCAGGGAAGAAGCAGCAGCCCGTAATGCATCGGTAATGTTAGCCGACCTGCAGCAGATCAGTTTTTTTGAGCACACAAAATTACTATGGCTTTGATGCTGTGATAACAAGTCAATGATTTTTTAACCACATTCAATGACACCATCTTACAGGCAGATCGCCCCATTTTTAACAGCCGGTAAAAACCGGGCTTCCCGCTGGTTCAGCTACACCGGCCTGGGCGTGGGCGTGTTATTGCTGTTGTGTTCGCTGCAGATGTATTTAAACATTAACCTGCTGCTGAAGGAAAGAAATCCCAAAAAGGATGGCTTCGATTATATCTCGGTCACCAAAACCATCACCAATGAAAACATGTCTGCCGATCACAGTTTTACCGGGGCCGACATCAACGATCTGAAAAACCAGACTTTTATAACCGATGCCACGCCCCTGGTTGCCAATAAATTTTTAGTGAAAGCTTCCGGTGGCAGCACGCTACCTTTTACAACCGATCTTTTTCTTGAAGCAATCGACAATCAATTCCTCGACACCATCCCTCCCGATTTTACCTGGAAACCTGGACAAGACATCATTCCTTTAATGGTGGCTTCTGATTACCTCGAATTGTACAACACTGTGTTTGCGCCAGCCAATAACCTGCCGCAGTTTTCTGCCCAAAGCGTATCAGCATTGGTGATACAGGTGCTCTGCTATGGTGCGGATGGAACACCGCATGTGTTCAGGGGAAGAGTGGTGGCCCTCAGCGACCGCATCAATTCGGTGTTGGCGCCGCTTGAATTTTTAAACTGGGCTAATGAAAATTTTGGTGGAGGAAAAAACATCCAGCCATCCAGGATATTTATAAAAACAAAAGACGCCAACAGCCCAGAACTGTTGGGCTTTCTGCAACAACACAATTACAATATCAATAAGGACCGCTCGAAATTCGGGCGGATAAAATTTGTATTGCAGGCAATTGTGAGCGGGCTGGCAGGTTTTGGCCTGCTGGTGGTATTACTGGCCATGATGTTGTTTTCGTTTTACCTGCAACTGATGATTGCCCGGAGTAAGGCGAATTTGCAGCTGCTGCTGACACTCGGTTATTCCCCCGGCTGGCTCAGTAAGACCGTTGCGAAAAAGTGGATACCCGTGTACGTGAGTATCATTTTTTTAGCCTGGATACTCAGTGCCGTTTTTCAATGGTATTTTCAGCAACATGCCATGGGAGCAAGAGCGGACCTCTCAGCCTGGCTGGCCTGGCCGGTAACAACGGTGGCCGTATTGTTACTGGCACTTTCTATCCTGGTCAATTACCGGATGATCAGCAAATTGCTGCGGAAACTATAATCCTTCGAACAAAACAGCAGCACCCTGCCCCACTCCAACACACATGGCAGCCAAACCATAACGGCCTTTACGTCGCTTTAATTCGTGCAACAAAGTGGCGGATATCCTTACCCCGCTGCATCCCAACGGATGACCGATGGCGATGGCGCCTCCATTTACATTCACTTTTTCGAGGTCGAGTCCAAGATCATGAATGCAGGCGATGGATTGAGATGCGAATGCCTCGTTCAGTTCGACCAGGTCAATATCTGCAATGGTAAGACCGGTCTTCTTCAGCAGCTTTTGTACGGCAGGTACCGGCCCGATACCCATGATGGAAGGATCCACGCCTGCCACCGCCATGCTTACCACCTTCGCCATTGGCTGCAGGTTATATTTTTTTACAGCCGCTTCACTGGCCAGTAACATAGCTGCTGCGCCATCATTGATACCACTGCTGTTACCCGCGGTAACCGTTCCATCTTTTACAAACGCCGGCTTGAGGAGCGACAGCTTTTCCATGGACGTGGTTCTTGGATGTTCATCCTTCTCGAGATCAAAACTATCTTTTCCAACCTGTACCCTTACCGGCATGATCTCGGTGGCGAACTTATTATCGGCGTAAGCTCTTGCGTATTTATCCTGGCTCGCCAGGGCAAACTCATCCTGCGCATGCCGGCTGATGCTCCATTGCCGGGCTATATTTTCTGCTGTTTCACCCATGCTGTATGGATGATAGAGCGCTGCAAGATTTTTATTGATGAAACGCCATCCCATAGTGGTATCATACACCTGGGCTTCTCTTGAAAAAGCAGCAGCTGATTTTGGCATCACAAACGGGGCCCTGGTCATGCTTTCAACGCCGCCTGCAATATACAGCTCACCATCTCCACACATGATGGCCCGGGCCGTATCCATGATGGCCTGCAAACCAGATGCGCACAGGCGGTTAACAGTATTCCCACTAACGGTAACGGGTAACCCCGCCAGCAGTGCCGCCATCCTGGCAACATTGCGGTTGTCTTCTCCACTTTGATTGGCGGCTCCTGCCACCACATCTTCAATGGCATCTAAATCTATCGACGAATTTCGACCCACAAGGGTTTTGATCACCATCGCGAGGAGATCATCGGGCCGGATGCCGCTGAGTGCGCCGCCGTACTTTCCTACCGGTGTGCGTACCACATCTACAACATAAGCTGTTTGCATACCAATTTTTTAAAAGATGATTTTACTTGCTCTTTTCCAAAACACGGGATAAATGATCCGCTCAGGAATATACCGCATTAACCAGCACACCTGTTAACCGGATGATGATGACAGCAAGCGGTAACAAAGAAAACAAAAAAACCGGATTTGGGTTGCATACTGCTGGCAACAGGGAATTCCCTTTACGGGCTGGCAACCAGGTTCGCGGAGCGGGTGCGTTTGTCTGCATACTGCAGGTACAGGCCGAGCAGGAAAAATACCATACCCAAATACCCAAAGGCCGAAGGAAAAAAGCGGTGACTGAAAACCGACGCCCCCATCATCAAAAGGAAGCCGGCAAAAAATATTTTAGCCGGCAAACGTTCCATCCTGAGCATGGCCGCTGCAGCAGCAACAACACTTAACAACAGTAAAAGGTATTTCACAGTTGAAAAAATGCCTGCCGTATAGCCGTAACAGTTACTTCCGAAATACACCGAAATAGCAAGGCAGGTGACGGCCAGGAGAAGGTAAAGTTTTTTTTGACCTGGTTCATCAAAACTAACATAACAATAACCGGCGGCAACTGCACAAAAGAATGCAGTGGCAGAGGGAGGCCAGTTATTGGGAATGCCATTGTCATCGCGGGCAAAATTCCACGCATTTTCATGGATCACCAACATTACAACACCCAGTACGCAGGCGAGGGCTCCCAGGTAAAAAATAACATACCGGCCGGCAACAGCTTTCAGGTTGATGGACCGGGTGGCCGGTGATCCATTTCCCGACGAAGCAGTAACGGCATAAGTGAGGAATGAATATAAGAAACAAAAAGAAGCGAATATCTCAGACCCTTCCTCTAGTAACAAAAAGAATACAGGGCGTCGCCAGGTGGATGGATCGGCCGCCTGCCGCCAGGTACTGATTTCAAATTTTTCCTGGAAAGGATTACTCACAAACAGCAGCACACCCACAATTGTAAGTAGTAAAGCCGTTTTGTTTTGTTTGAATTTCATCACAAAAAAAGTGATCATAAACAACGCCACCAGGGCGATCAATGCATAAAAAGCATACCAGCCGCCGCCTTCACTGCCACCTGTTGATTTAAAGACCGCCGTTTCACCGATCATTTCATGGAAAGAACCCATTTCATCAAAAGACAGCATGATAAAAATCCCTGCCATCACGATCCAGCCAAAATTGAGCACCCGCTCATTCCTGCTGCCGCTCCGTTGCATATCGGCCCAAAAACAGAGCAGGGCCACCTGGCCGGTGGAGAAAAAAAGCATGGAGGAATACCAGGCAGCAGCCACGTTTTCGAGTGCAAAATTGAATTGCGCCAGCAATATCTGCACCGACCGGTTGCCTGTCATTAACAACTGGCTGTGGTGCAGCCAGGTTCCGAAGAGAAATATGATATTTAAACCCACCACCCACCTGAGCAGGAGTTGTACTTTTTGTATTGGGAAATGAATATCAAATGGCAGGCGTTGGCTGTCAGTCATAATTGAGCTTTATTTTCTGAAAATACGAAATATGTAATAACGTTCATCCTGTTACCTAAATTATTACGCACCTTGTTAAAGGTCTTCGAAAAAAACCGCCTGCTTCGTTCGTCAAAAAAAAAGCAGTCAAACCTGCTACACAATAGCCGCCTGGGATTGTGTTGGTGCCTGTACTGTTTGTATCTTTGGCGGATGACCGACACTAAACAAAATATCCGGCACCTCGACCTGGCCGAACTGGCTTCATTTTTTGCATCCATTGGTGAAAAGAAATTCAGGACCAAACAGGTGTACGAATGGATCTGGAAAAAGAATGCACAAAGCTTTGACGACATGAGCGATGTGTCGAAGGAATTGCGGCAACTGCTTTCAGAGAAATTTTCATTCCCGGCTTTGCGGGTGGATGCCACGCAACACAGTAACGACGGTACTATCAAGTCGAGGTTCACCACCTACGATGGCTATAAGATTGAGGGAGTGCTGATACCCACCGAAAAAAGAAATACTGCCTGCGTATCGTCCCAGATCGGGTGCAGCCTTACCTGTAAGTTTTGTGCAACGGGGAAAATGGAAAGAAAACGCAACCTCGATTTTGATGAGATCTACAACCAGGTGGCGCTGATCAATGAGCAAAGTGAAAAAACCTACCATAAAAAATTATCCAACGTGGTATTCATGGGTATGGGCGAACCCTTGCTCAACTATAAAAATGTATTGAAAGCAATTGACATGCTCACTTCCAATGATGGCCTTGCCATGAGCCCGAAACGGATCACTGTTTCCACCGCAGGGGTAGCTAAAATGATCCGGCAACTGGGCGATGACAAAGTGAGGTTCAACCTGGCATTGTCGCTGCATGCAGCCGATGATAAAAAAAGAAACGAGATAATGCCCATCAATGAGAGCAACAGCATTGCAGTACTGATAGAAGCGCTGAATCATTTTTACACGCAAACAAAAAACGATATCACCCTCGAATACATTCTTTTTAAAGACCTGAATGATTCGCAGGAAGATGCAGAACACCTTGTAAAGATCTATCGGCAAATACCTACGCACCTGATCAATGTAATTGAATATAATCCCATCGATGGCGCAGTGTTTGAAAAGCCGGATGAAGACGCCACCAAAACCTTTACCGATTACCTGGTGAGTCATCGTGTAAACGTTCGGGTTAGAAGAAGCCGGGGAAAAGACATTGATGCAGCCTGTGGGCAACTGGCCAACAAATAATTTCGTGAACCTATTTTCCAGGTAATAAAAAGGCAGGCTAATAAAAAAAAGCCTGCGTTTTTTTGAGAAAAATTGCATTACTGTTCTTATAGATCAACCGGTCCCTGAACAGTAACTGAAGAGGGCCGGAAACACGGTAAGCGATTGATTTCTTGCAATAGTTAATGATACCTGTAACGTGGCGATCTGTGTTTTGTTACTGCCGGTTAGTAACCTTCACTTTTATTTTACAGTGACCCGTTTTCAATATTCTGGCTTTCCTGGTTTTATTTTTCAGCTATCACCACAACGGAGCGGTAATTTTCGGAACCATTTGACAGGATCAACTGGTAAGCCCCCGCAGCTGGCATCGTTAATAGCTTGATGCCCGCATCCACGCCACCTCCTGCAACCAGTTTGCCTGTTTCCACCACCTGCCCTTGCAGCGTTACGATTTTATACCGGTAGCTGGATTTTCCCGCGGTATTCAACGAAACATGAATTACCTGGTCACGTACCGGGTTAGGATAAACGGAGCACAGCGACTGAGCCGTCAACGAAGCAAAGCTTACCTGTACAACGTCAGAATATTTTATCACGCCTGTTTTGCCGGCACCTTTAATGCGATATACATTATCACTGTTGGGTTGTTCGTCTGTAAACCGGTAACTGGCAATATTTCCTCCACGGCCCGCTACGGTACCGATCGGCAGAAAATCGCCGGAAGCTGTAAGTTTTTCAATATAGAACTGTGAGCTGTTGAATTCGTTTTCAACGGACCACTCAATGCGGACACTGTTCTTACCTTCTGCAACTGCACGAATACCGGTAAAGCTGAGCGGCAGTACATTCAGATTTTTGTATACAATTGAAAACCGGTTCGACGCCCTGGATACCGGATCCGCATTTACTGTAAATGGATAGGCGGTGCTCCCTTCCACCGTTAATACTTTATCCTGCTGCAGGTATGCATCGTGCAGCAATGGTAATAAGCCGGTTCCTGTAAAATTGCTGGTTGAAATATCGAACTGGTAGCTGCTGTTCACAAGGTTTGATACTTTCAGGGTAAGCGTGTCCGTTACCTTTGGCAGGCGCCTCCGTTCGATCACCAGGTTTTGATTGTTTTGCACAATTGCGAGGTTTTCGCCGCTGTTGTTAAACTTCAGAGCATCGGCACCATCCACTACATCATTGTAATCATCATTATATCTTTCGAGTACGCCATCCGCTACAGACAAACTGCCATCAGCTTCTGCAATGGAAAGATTCATTTTGATGGTGGCATCAGGTGATTGCGCCGGGCGCCCGAAGGGCAACGAGTTATTGGTGGTATTGCTTTTATGACTTTCGTTCACCACCAGGCTGCCAGCGGACACACCGTTATTACTCTCCACAAAAAATGCTTCCCCGGATTGAATGATGCTGTTTACCGGCACAGAGGGAGTGGCAGTGTAGCTGCTTCCATCCCAGTCTACCAACACGTACCCTCCCACACCATTGGTACCCGCAAGGCCCGGATACCACATACGAAACCTGTTTTTAATATTTGTACTGCTGGAATATACCTGGCTGAAATCAATACCACTGGCATAAGGATTACCAATTAATGTGTAGCCTGTTGCAGCCACCGTTTTAGCCACCTGTGTTCCCTGGTTAAGGTTTCCTTTCACCTTCAGGGTGGTAGACAATGGGGTGGTGCTGTTTAGGGTTGACGAAATATCGTATGCCCTGTTACCACGTATAAAAAACATATAGCCGCTGTGCTGGTTCACTGCCGTGCCTGTAGTATTGCCGATGGCCACCCAGCCGGAACCGTTGAAATATTTTATGCTGGTGTTGTTGGTAGGACTTTGATCAAAACCATCGCTGGCTGCTCCACCCGTGATGTGGGTACCGTAGCCCGGTGCCGGGTCCTGGTCAGATGCAGTGGCGCCTTCCTGCCAGGCCGCGTTCATCGTGGGCGCATTTGTGCTGGTAACCGGCGCCGTTAGTAAACGCCAGGCCCTTTTGGCAGGGATGTAACGCTCTATCGTAACCTCACCATTAATAGCACCGGCTGATGTTCCCACTGCGGCAGTGCCACTGGCGTCACTCTTTAAGGTAAGTTTATTGTTGGTATTGAAGGTACCTGCTGAAACCGTTACCACGCCCGGCGTGCTGCCGGCAGTGATGCTGAGATCAGTATTCAATGAAACGCTGCCACCGGTTACGGTAAAATTTTTCAACACCTGGGCGCCAGCAGTGAACGAAAGCGTTGAGCCATTACCCACCACAAGATCAGATGTAGTGGTGCCAGACAAAGTGCCGGTGCCACTGCTCATGATTTTACCTGCTGACAACACCGTGCCGGCTGTGATTGTGGTAACAGAATTCACCAGGTCGAGCGTTCCGCCAATAGTGAGGTCGCCACCTGTTGCGGCATTGGCCTGGTTAACCACTTTAAATACATATTCTGACCTGGTAAAGTTGACTGGCCTGCTGCCGGATCCGCTGCTGTTAACGCCCCAGTTCGACAATACATTCAGGGCGCCGGTACTTTTACTGTACAAGGTGGTTGATGGATTTACCACCACTGCGGTACTCAGCAATGAGGCACAACCACCACCGGCAGGGTTGATCACGTTTACCGTAAAAGTACCCCCATTGGTGGTTGTTAAAGTACTGATGGTATAGGAGGCACTTGTGGCGCCTGAGATATCTGTTCCATTACGTTTCCATTGAAAACCGGTGGCGTTGTTGGCACTAACTGAGAAGGTTACACTATTTCCGGTAGCGATCAACTGGGTGGCCGGTGAAGGTTGCGTGGTGATGATGGTATTGAGATACACCGATTGACTGGTAATGCTGCCGGCGGCATTGCTCACAGTAACTTCGTACATGGCAGCATCCGAAGCAGTTACCCCGGTGATGGTATAACTGGCTGAATTGGCGCCCGCAATAGTAACGCCATCTTTTTTCCATTGATAGCTTAAGCTGGTACCCGTTGCCGTTACTGTGAAAGTGGCGTTTTGTCCTGTATTGGGGCACACCACCTGCGACACAGGTTGCGTGGTGATAACAGGGCTTGCCACGTTGAGTGAATTAACATTTTAAGCAAGAAAGGCAGGATCACTCTGGCCGCCGGGGCGAATCAAGAGTTTTACCACGGATGCGGCATTTGCAGCTGTGATACCGAATTCCGACAACTGTAACCCTACCAAACGCAGTTCCTTTACCTGGTTGGTGGAATTGCCACTGGTAATCACTGCTGCATCGCAGGACGTGTTAGAAAGATTATAGAGGTCGCAAATATAGTTACCAACAGAACTTACGCCTGTCCAGCCAACATACACACGATTGCCTACAATGGCACCAGAGCTGTTCACGAAATACAGCGAGTCGCCTGCTCCAGCCGGCTGTGCCGTTTGTGTAAACAGGATATCTGGTTTTGAATCGCTGATGGTAAGCGGATCGATACTGGCAATCTGGTAAGTGAAAAGTGCACTGGAGGGCACATTGGTAACACCCGTGCCGATATCAAGTCCGTTGATACCATCTGTTACCACATCAAGAATTTTAACGGAAGGCATACTGGCACCGTAGCCATTGTTTACCCCGTCGTACAAAGTTCCCAACGCAATATAGGTGGCGCTGCCCGAACTGATGGTGCCACCAACGGAGGTAAAAGGCATTGCATTGAATACAGCACTGGTAAAACTGACACCCCGGTTGGTAAGCGCACTGTCTTTAACCCCCGTGGAGTAAATAGTGCCATTATATTTGAAGGCAATAACGTTATGACTGTTGTTTGGCTGTACAGGGTTGATGGCGCCGGTTCCCGATTTCCAGTAGCCACCATAATCGGTATATAGTTCAGTAACCTGTGCATGCAGCGAGAAAAAGGTAAAAAAACTGAGCAGCAGCACGCATGCTTTTTTGCATGCTTCAACGGGCAGGTGTTTCATAGAGGTCGGCGCAAACAGCTTGAGCATCCTGGTTGCAACGATAAGAACGACGTAGGTTGCATTTTAGTATAACCGGGTCACAATCAATCACTATTTTTATCCATGCCATATGTCATCATCCCAACCCGATCTCTGCATGCAGTTCCGGTATCTCAATGTCTGAAAAACCTTTTTTAGACAAGCGCATCTTAAAGGCCTGCTGCACATCGTATTCACCATGTACCAAAAACAGCCGTTTCACCTGCTTCGGATCCTGGCAGGCAAGAAACTGGCTGAGATCTTCGTAATCACCATGCGCACTCATGCTTCGTATAGAACCAATTTCAGCATTCACCTCATGTTCCACTCCGTAAATCTTCACTTCCTTCCTACCTGCCAGCAATTTTCCCCCAAGCGAATGCGGCTCACAATACCCGGTAAAGAGGATGGTGTTGCGGCTGCTTTCAATATTATTGCTGATATGATGTTTTACCCTTCCTGCGTCGGCCATGCCACTTGCTGAGATGATCACGAAAGGACCGTTCCTGAAATTGAGCATTTTTGATTCATCCACAGTTTTTATAAACTTCAGTCCTTTAAAACCAAAAGGATCGCTGTCGCTCTGTAATATTTTCTGGATGGTTTTATTAAAATACTGCGGGTATCTTTTAACGATCTCTGTTGCGTCTACACTTAAGGGTGAGTCAACAAAATAATCCAGGTCGGGAAGGCGGCGTTCCAGTTCAAGCTGGTTGAGGGCAAACAGAATTTCCTGCGTACGGCCCACGCTGAACGCCGGTATGATCAACTTGCCTTTTTTCTGCAGGCAGGCCCGGTTGATCCAATGCAGTACCTGGTCGGGTGTGGTGGTGGCCATATCGTGCACGCTGTTTCCATACGTTGATTCGAGGATGATATGATCGGCCTGCGGGAAAACCTGCGGTGATTTCAGGATCACATCACGGTAACGCCCCACATCGCCACTGAAACTGAGTGTTTGTGTTCCGCCATTCTCTTTGATCACCAGGTGAACAGCCGCACTCCCGATGATATGCCCGGCATCGGTGTACATCAACTGTACATTTTCATCAATGCTGACCCATTCGCCATATTCCACTGCCACAAACTTTTCCATTGCTGCCAGCGCATCCTCGGTAGTGTACAAGGGCGCCAGGTAGGGCTGCCCCTCCTGTGCACGCTTTTTGTTCTCATACTTTACCTCATTCTCCTGAATGCCCGCTGAGTCTTCCAGCAATACTGCTGTAAGTTCTTTGGTGGCCGGCGTACAAAATATTTTACCCGTAAAGCCGTCCTTCACCAGCTTTGGTATCAACCCACTGTGATCAATATGCGCATGTGAAAGAATCAGGAACGAAACTTCCTGCGGATCAAAACCCCAGGTGCGGTTCATGGCATCAGTGTCTTTACCCATCCCCTGGAACATACCGCAATCGAGTAAATATTTTTTCCCATTAACCAGTGTGAGCAGGTGTTTGGAGCCGGTAACTGTGCGGGCAGCACCATGGAATGCAATTTTCATACGTGATCATTTATTACCCTGAAGGTAACTAAAACTACGGCTACTGCTAACCGATCAGCAGGTTTAACAAATCAGGATAATAAGCCCTAACTTCGGCTTACAATAACCCTTAATATGCGACTATTTATTACCTGCTTGATTTTATTGAGCTGCAGCACGCAGCTTTTTTCAAATGATAAAAAACCTTCCGCATCAGAAAAAGACATTGTTGTACACATGTCGTACAAATTGTTACTAAAGGACCGGGTTGATACGATCGGGGTAATTTTTGCTATGCCGCAAACCATCAAAAACCGGCAAACGATCAACGATATCGCCTACTCGGTTGAGCCTGACAGCAGCTACCTGAAAAACAATAACCGGTATGTGCTTTATAAATTTTACAACCCCGGAAAAGATATAACGATCAAGATAAAAATAAAGGCCACCATCTACCGGATGATACTGGACAACAATGAATACACCGACAGTAACTTCAACAGGTATCTTAAAGCCGAACCTTTTATTGAAAAAGATAAACCTGAGATCCGCGACCTGGCTGCAACATTGATGATGAAAAATGATATTGAAACCGTCATTAAAACATTTACCTACGTAAAAGAACACATTACTTATAAACTGAATAACGCCGTTGGTGCCGATTCAGTTTTGAAATCGGGCATGGGAAAATGTATGGACTTCAGTGATCTCTTCAACGCATTGTTGCGGGCAAATAATATCCCCGCCAAATCTGTGTACGGCATGACGCTTCAATATGACGGAGACCCGGGCCTGCATGCATGGAGCGAAGTATATTTGAAAAAGCAGGGGTGGATACTGTTTGACCCCACCACCGGGCACAGCGACATTAACCAGGATGGTAATAATTTTAAAATGCGGATATCCAATAAATATTTCATATTGGCAGAAGGAAGAAATTGCGCCAGTTTATATTGGTACTGGTGGAGAGGGGAAACAGGATCGAATCTGTCGATAAGAACCTCCTTTACCATTTATGAGGATTGAGAAATTGCTGACTCTTTTCTTTTAAACGACCACTCGATGATAAACGCTGCCACCAATTCACCGGCAGCGTTGCGGCCTTCTGACTTTGCAAGGATGGTTTGCGCCTCACCTGTTTCAATAGCTGCTGCCACGAGGGCTGCGATGGCATCACCCTGTTCACAGGTAAACAGGGTAATGCCCTTTGCTTTTTTAAAATAAGTGGCCTGCAATCCTGTTACCAGCATAGATACTGAAGGTGTTGACTGGTAGGTGTTCATCATAGCCAGCAAGCCGGTACTCATTTCTGCTGCCATAGCCAGGCAGGCGAAATAAGTACTTTTGAATGGATTTTGTGTGCGCCAGGTAAACGGCACCGTAACGGTCGCTTTTTCACGGCTGATCGATTTCACCCGCACGCCGCAAAAAAAAGCCGCAGGTAATTTCCACAACAGGAAAAGCCTGAACTTAACCGGTTGCTGTACCAGCGCCATAAACCTGTCGGCAGCATTCATCGGATCTTTTTATGCGTGATCATGATATACATAACCCGGACTATTTTTCATACTGTGCAGGCTCGAGCGCAGCGGGTGACCAGGCTTTTAAGAAGTCTATCACCTTCTCTTTGTCGTAACTGTTCTTTCCATCTTCGAGGTAGGCGCTGTTTTGTGTATGAATTCTTTCTCCTTTACCATTTAAAATGATGAATACCGGGAACCCAAAACGCTGTGCATATCCGTATTTAGCAAAGATGTTTTTGTTCATGTTTTCTTTGCTGTAGTTGAGGTGATACCAGACAAAATTTGCATTGAGCAGGGAATCTATCTGCGCATCTGCCCGGCAAAATCTTGCAAACTCAATACACCATTTGCACCAGTTGCCCCCACCTTGTAATAACACAAATTTATTTTCCGCATTGGCTTTTTTAACCGCAGCGGCGATATCCGCCACCGCATCAGCATTTGGATCATACAGTTTTTTTTCCTGTGCAATGCAACAGGTAACCGAAAAAAAGATCAACAACAGCAGGCTGTATTTTTTCATAGCATTTTTTTTAGCGATACCTTGGAATTACCTGTTTAAATATCCAGGAAACGATCGCAATGGGGTTAAACTGTTCAGCGATGCAGTAATGTACAAGAGTGCGACGCCCATGCCGCCGACACCTGCACAATGCCGGGTCAATCATTCTTTGTCAATCTCCACCACGCAACCGATC
Source organism: uncultured Ferruginibacter sp. (assembly GCA_964452405.1). Taxonomy (GTDB): domain Bacteria; phylum Bacteroidota; class Bacteroidia; order Chitinophagales; family Chitinophagaceae; genus Ferruginibacter. Next base: position 11,835 of record CAYVLT010000031.1, on the reverse strand, counting down.
ACATTGTTGCTTTCGTGCGCATTTGCCTTGAAATAGATGGTACCGGCATTGGTATTGTTGTACTGAACATTCCTGATGGCTACGGCCGCAATGGCCTCATTTAATTTTCCGGCATATGTGGAAGCTGAACTTCTGTTGATAGCCGCATTCAACGCATTATAGTCAAGCGCTTCCTTACTTACCACCACACCCATAAAATCTTTGTTACCGATACTATCGGCACGAATAGATTGTTGCCTTGGAAACAAACGCGTTCCGGTAATACCGCAATACGGCGAATGGATCGGTTTATATGGGAACAACACAAAACTGCTGCCACTGGCATTGGGTGTAAAAAGATAGATATAGCAGGCAACCGCATTTTTTATTTCGATCTTGAACTGTGTTCCTTTTTTCACAGGCGACACAGTGGCAAAATTATTGGTGCCGCCGGCTCTTAACGGAATGTACTGTTTGGTATCATTGTTAACCAATCCCACGGTACACTCAAAATCAACATTGAGTGCGGCGCCTCGTTTCGGCATTGGATCAACACCGTAAGCTTCCCTTACAAATTCTTTAAAATCACTATAACGCACATAACCGATACCGTTTTCTCCCCAATCGGGCCCCCAACTGTTCATGATCTGGAATGCGCCGCCTTCCAGGCGGTCGTCGTAACCGATCACGCACATGGCGTGACCACCAAAACCGATTTGCCTGTAATCATCATCGGTGGGATGCCATACCTTTTGTCCCATCATATCCTGCATAAAACTGCCACCCACCATCATGCCGATCACTACCGGTGCATCTTTGGCGAGGTGCTCTTTGATGGCTCTCAAATTAATGCCATTCGGATCATCACTGATGGTTAACCGGTTAAAACCATGCATGCGGTTTTGCATGGCTTCGTTTTGCAGTTGTCCGTCCGGCTGGCGGCTGCAATCCTGGTCGTCGTATGGAAACTGGTTAAAGGGCACTGCACCTTTACTGGTCATGAACTGCATGGCCCTGATGATATAAGAACCCTGGCATCCATCTAACCCGATCTGGTTGTACAGGAAAGAAGGACTGAAAGCAACACTGTTGGGATCCGCAGCGGTGCTGGCACTCTCTATGATGGTTCTTGCGGCATACGCACTGCTCCATGCCACGCAACTCCCCTGCTGGCCCTGGTTTTGCCTGCTGGGTGCGAATCGTGCGAGTGAAACGCTTTCAGGCAGTGGGTTTTTGCCATTATCATCTTCCAGCGATTCGTACACACTGGCTTTCTTAAACTGGTTAGGATCTAGCATACCGCCGGTGGCAAATTTTGAAATGACATCTGCAATACCCCCCTCTCCCGTGCTGCCGGAACAACCGCCACTTCTAAAAAACAAATACCCACCTCCTACCAACAGCAATAACAGGATCAGCTTCCCTTTACCACCGCCGCCGCCACCAAACATCGAAAACAATAGTGGCAGAAACGCAAAAATACCACCACCACCTCCTCCTCCCCGGTTGCCACCGCCCCCGCCACCTGAGTTGTCATTATAATCCTGCTGGTCTTGTGGATCATCCACCATTTCTAAAGGCATAACAAATAGTTTTTGGTTACAATCAATAATTAAATGTAGTCAGATTTTTTTACAGTACTCTATTTTAAGTATTCAGGAAATCCGTTTCACGATCGACTTTTACAGGTAAAAGAGCCTGTAAAAATTAAATAACCCTGCAATGGAAAAATCCAGACGTTTATATGTGATTTTATTGTTACTTCCAATTTGGACTGTTGCACAACCTTCGTTGAATAAAATGCAGCAAGACATAGCATCCAAAGGCAGCTATGCACAAACCGGTGTTCTGTTTCATTACATCAGCCCCACACAGGCCGGCATTTATTTTTCAGACAACAACCAATTAACTGCTGCTGATGTAAAGGGCTGGTTGATTCAATCCCTTCAATTGCGCCCCGGTATCGATGAGCTTGAAGCAGATGAAAATGTTGCCGTCACACCTTACAACATGTCGGTAACAAAATTTCACCAGTACTATAAGAATTTCAAAGTGGAACACGGCACCATCAATTTCACCAGTAAAAATGCAAAAGCGTCGCTGATGCAACTGGAGTTTTATTCGATACCGGATAATTTCAGTACCAGTCCGGCTATCACCGCACCACAGGCACTTCAAAAAGCAATTTCTTTTATACAGGCATCCATGTATTCATGGGGAGTTGCGGCAGAGGCAGCTACATCCCCAGATGCCCCCAAAGCAGAACTGGTGATTATAAAAGACTATGAAAAAGGGGATACCGTTTGCCTGGCTTATAAATTTTCTATCACAGCGTTGGAACCGTTCAGTGCAGCCACGGTATATGTGCACGCATCCGACGGCAGAATTATCCTGTATGATTCACAGGCAAAACATGCGGAGCGCAACAGCGGCAGTGCATCCCGGGCCATACCCGCAGCAGTTCTTGCCGCGGGCAACGAACATTCACGGAACAGCGGAACAGTAGATGTTAAGGAAGAACAAACACCATACGCTCCTTTAACTTCTTATTCAAACAGCATCGGATCAGCAGCAACAAAGTACAACAGCGCCCAGGTAATATATACGGATAACAACAGTGGCATTGCCGGGAAACCTTACCGCCTGCGGGCTACCAGGAACAGCCAGGACATAGAAACTTATAACCTGCTGCAACAGCCTTACAACTCTGCACTGGATCAATACCTGTTTGCAACCGACTTCACCGACAACGATAATAACTGGACAGCCGCAGAGTTTAACAATGCAACCTGGGACAACGCAGCATTGGATGTTCAGTTTGCCATGCAGATCGTGAGCGATTACTGGTTGTTGGTGCATGGACGCAATGGGTGGAATAATGGCAATGCCCCGATAAAAAGTTATGTGCATGCCTATGAATACAAAACAGTTAACCACGTAACCTCTGTTTACTATCTCGCAAATGCATTCTGGTGGAAAAACAAAATGACCTTCGGTGACGGGTTGGGACCAAACACTGCCAGTCCACCCTGGACAAGTTTGGATATTTGTGCACATGAAATGGGACATGCCATCACCGAAACCACCTGCTCACTGATCTACCAATGGGAATCAGGTGCGTTGAATGAAGCGTTCAGTGATATCTGGGCCGCCTGCATCACAAAATATGCGCTCGAAAATTATAACCTACAAAACGAAAGTGTATGGCGCTTTGGTGAAAAAGCCGACAATGTGGGTACTGCAAACCCGGGCATCCGCGACATGTCGAATCCAGGTTTATACAACGATCCCAGCGCCTATAAAAACCCATTGTGGAAACCTGCCAGCCTGTCTACCTGCAGAACCTTTGATACTACCGATAACTGTGGCGTACACTCGAACAGCGGTGTACTGAATAAATGGTTCTTCCTGGTCACCGAAGGGCAGCAGGGCACCAACTCTTTTGGCACTCCGTTTAATGTGACCGGCCTGGGCTTTGCCAAATCAGAAAAAATTGCTTACCTCACCGAATTGAACCTTACGCCCAATGCCAGCTACCAAACCTGCAGAACGGTATCGCTTTTTGCCACTGCAAGTTTATATGGTACAGGCTCACCCGAATATCAAACAGTATGGAATGCCTGGGTAGCCACTGCTGTTGACAGCAACATATACAACATGGCCAATACACCCGCATTTACCACCAATAATTTCACTTCCATTGCCGTGGGAAAAAATGGGGCTGTTTTAGCAGGCACCAACTACAGTGGCGTTTACCTGTACTCGAACAGTAGCTGGCTAAAAATGGTAGACCTTTCGGACGTACGGATCAATGACATCAAGGCTGATTACTGGGGTAATTTCTGGATTGCCCAATCAGGTCGCAGCGGAACGCAAAGTGGTGGCAGCAGCATTGCCGGTGGTGTGAACTATCTCCAATGGCCATACCTTACGCCCGCGATACTCTACACCATCGGCAACCAGGCAGACGTACCTTCAAGAAATGCACGTTGTATTTTTATTGATACCAGCCGCAACCAGCTCATTACTGATTACCCGGTGGTGTGGATGGCGGCCACTTCCTATATCACCAGCAGTAATTCTGCCAGTGGCATGCTAGGCAAAGGTGTAAATAGTTTCACACCTGCGTTTACCAGTGTGAACCAGGGCATCAACATCGCAAGTGGTACTGCAGGTTGTTTGACAGTGGGCGGCAACAGTGATACCATCTGGACCTTTGTACAAGCCAACAATGGCATCAATCAATTGCTGATTTACAATGCGGCAACGAATGCATTGTTACGGACATTTGATCACAACAGTGATCCAACCATACCTTCAGGCTTTGTGGCAAGATCCATTTACTGCGATGCAAAAAAGCGTACCTGGATCGGGTTGGCGGCAGGCGGTATGATCGTGTATGACGAAAACCGCACCTGGCATTATCTCAGCCCCGCTGATTTTCCCGGTATTTTCCCCACGGGTTCACAGGCCAGCTATAATGCCATCGCCGGCACCAAAGATGGAGATGTGTACATCGGTACCACCACCGGCCTGGTTTATTTTGAACGAGGAGATGGAACGGTTGCCAGGATCGATCAGCCGGCCAGTTACAGACAGTATGGAAAACCTAATGGGTTACCCTCTGCCGTTATTAATGCCATCGCCTATGATACCCTCAACTTTAAGCTACTGGTGGCAACAGATAGCGGCATTGTTTTTTGGGAACCGCTTTGCATCGGCGCCTACTGTAAAAGGTACAAGTTCAAAGCGACGGAAGAAACACAGACAACAGGCCCCGGCAACTGGAGTAACCCGGCAACCTGGAGCACCGGCATAGTGCCGGATTCAGCTACCAACGTTACCATCAAACACAATATCACGGTGGATATTGATGCGGGCTGTGCTTCGCTTACCCTGGACCCGGCTGTGATCTTCAACATCCTCCCCGGGAAAAAACTGGCGATTTATTCAAAGAATGGAGATACCATTTATTCCGGCACCGGCAATGTACAGCGACGAAGGCGATGATACAATACCCTCTTTATACAAAAACACAGCCTGCAATTTGCAGGCTGCGTTTTTGTCTGGTGCAGGGAATCCTGTTTATTAATCGATCAACTGGTTGCGCAACAGGTCCTCGAAATTATCCCTGCGGCGGATGAGTTTTGCCACGCCATCTTTTAATAACACTTCAGCGGGTTTTAAGCGGCTGTTGAAATTACTGCTCATCTCAAATCCATAAGCGCCTGCATTATAAAAAACGAGATAATCACCTTCCCGTACTTCATGCAATTTCCTGTCCCAGGCAAAAGTGTCTGTTTCGCAGATATTGCCCACCACGTTGTAAATACGTTCTGCGCCTTTGGGGTTGCTTATATTTTCAATGTGATGATACGCATCATACATCATCGGGCGGATGAGGTGGTTAAAGCCGCTGTTAACGCCGGCAAAAACAGCCGCGGGTGTTTGTTTGATCACGTTCGTTTTTACCACGAAGTACCCGCACTGGCTTACCAGGTATTTACCAGGCTCAAACCAAACCTGTAATTTCCGACCAGTTTCCTTTTCGAAGGCTTCAAATGCCTGCGCTACCTTTTCGCCAAGCGTGTTAACATCTGTTTCTGCATCGCCGGGTTGATAGGGCACTTTAAACCCGCTGCCCAGGTCGATGAACTCAAGATTCGGGAAATGGGTGGCTGTTTCAAACATCACATCAAGACCCAGGAGGAACACTTTAATGTCTTTGATCTCGCTGCCGGTATGCATGTGAATGCCGGTAACATTCAGTTGGGTTGTTTTCACGATCCGCTCAATATGGCGCATCTGGTGAATGGAAATACCGAACTTGCTATCGATATGCCCGGTGGAAATTTTATAGTTGCCGCCTGCCATGATATGCGGATTCAGGCGGATACACACGGGATAGGAATTACCAAACCTGTTACCGAATTGTTCCAGGATGGAAATATTGTCGATATTGATGTTTACGCCCAGTTCCTTTACTTCAACAATTTCTTCAAAGTCTACACAATTGGGCGTGTACAAAATATTCCGTGGATCAAACCCCGCCATCAGGCCAAGCTTCACCTCGTTCACACTTACACAATCTAACGATGCTCCCAGCGACTGTATATATTTCAGCACATTCACATTGGTAAGTGATTTACAGGCATAAAAAAAACGGGCGTTACAATTTTTAAAAGCTTTCTGTAATTTTTTGTACTGTCCTGCGATCCGCTCTGCATGATACACGTACACCGGGGTGCCAAACTCATCGGCAATGTCAATTAGCTGTTGTGCTGAAAGATTTTTTTCCATTGTTGTTGAGGATAAAAAAATGATTGTTATGATTGTTTAAGATGATTGCATTAAAAAAGGTATGAACACCACCGTCTTCATACCTTTTCTTTATTAGTTATTGAAACAAGGTTATGAGTCGGTTTCTTCACCGTCCTTCTTCTCCTGTTTATCTTCCAGTATTTCACCATCGGCGTTTACCACCAGGTTCACTTCAGTTTCGTTTTCCTCTACGGTCACGATGGTAACAGTTTCTTCAATGGTTCCTGCAACTTCTGTTTCCTCTCCAGTTGTAGTGGCTGGTTCCTGTTCAGCATCACTGCTGGTGTTAACCGCATCTTCTCCAACCACAGTAGCCTTTACCAATTCTTCCATCAGCACTTCATTAATCTTCGGCAGGTCAGCAGTGCTGTTGATGCCGAAATAATCCATAAATGATTTGGACGTGCCGTATACGAGGGGTTTGCCCACCGCTTCTTCATTTCTGCCGGTAATGATCACCAGGTCTTTTTCCAAAAGTTTTTGCACAGCATAATCGCAGTTAACTCCACGGATCGCTTCTATTTCACTTTTGGTGATGGGTTGCTTGTAAGCAATGATGGCCAATGTTTCCAATGCAGCAACTGACAGCCGCTTTAAAAACTTTTCTCCATTCAGCTGAGCTACGGTTTTGTGATAGTCTTTCTTTGTAAGGAACTGCCAGCCGCCGCCACTTTGTTTTACTTCAAACGGGTAAAATTCCGCATTGTATTTTTCGCGGATGCCATCCAGCGCTGCTTCCACCTGTTCGGGTGTGGCCCTGTCTTCGATAAAAGCGAGCGCATTGTTCAGCAGTTCCAACAACTCCTCGTTCACCAGCGGACGGTCGCTGGCAAATATCAATGCTTCAATATGCGGTATTATCTGAGAAAGTTCCATCCCTGTTCCTATGGAAATATTTTTTTTAGTTGCCTATACCAGCCCACCCGGGCTGAAAAAATTGTTGCTGATTATTAGCCATTCAATGCGGCAGCACCACTTACAATTTCGGTCAGTTCGGTGGTGATCGCTGCCTGCCTTGCCCTGTTGTAGCTGATCTTAAGTGACTTCAACAGTTCATTTGCATTTTCACTGGCTTTATCCATTGCGGTCATCCTGGCGCCATGCTCACTGGCATTGGCATCCAGCACTGCTTTAAACAATTGAGTGTTCAGGATTTTCGGCATCAGTTCATTTACCAGTACTTCCTTGCCGGGTTCAAAAATAAAATCGGCCTTCTTCTGTCCTTCTTTAGGCGCCACTTTCTGCACGGGTAAAAAAGCTTCCGATACAAATCGCTGGGTGGCTGCGTTTTTAAACTCGCTGTAAATGATCTCCACCGCATCAATGTCTTTGTTGCTGAAAGCATTCATGGCATAGGCGGCTGCGGCCTGAACTTTATCAAAACTCAACCCGGTAAAGATGTCCCAGAACCCATCGTTTATTTTAAAACCACTTTTTAAAAAATGTTCATAGCCTTTTTTACCGATCGGTAATACCTGCACATTTCCCTTTGCATTTTGAGCGGCATATTTTTCACTGATCACCTGGCGTGCCAGTTTAATAAGATTACTGTTATAACCTCCACACAATCCTCTGTCGCTCGTAACTACAATGATCAGCACTTTTGATACGGGTCTTTCAGCAGCCAGGGCCATATTGATGCCCCCATCGCTGTTGCTTACGATATTGCTCAGCATTTCCTGCAGCTTTTGTGCATAGGGCCGCATTTGTGTAATGGCATCCTGAGCCCGGCGCAGCTTGGCAGCACTCACCATTTTCATGGCCTTGGTAATCTGCTGCGTGCTCTGCACACTCTTGATCCTGTTGCGAACTTCTTTTAATGCTCCTGACATATCAGATCTGTTAAAATTTACCCGTATTGATTTCGGTGTGCAAATGTAGGGCAAAAAACAGTAATTGAATGCCTGATTTTCCACAACCCAACTAAAAAACCAGGCCTTGGCCTCAACTGGGAAAACCGGGCCTCCGCCTGCCGGCTACCCGGACCGGGAAGTTTTTTTTGCCAAATTGCCGGTAAATAAAAATTTTTATACAATATTTGACAGTTTTTAGTGCCTCGCAACCGAACCGCTTAATGATGAATGATCCATGGAATTAACCTTTAGCCTGCTGCTCACGATATTACTTGAGCTGCCTATCATCGCATTCTTTTTCAGGAAACAAAAAAGAAAATACGCCCTCACCATCGGTTTTTTTACCAATATAATTACCTGGTCGCTCGCCAACATCATCCGTTTTAATTTCCAGGACTGGAACCAGGATTATGTCATGATCGGCGTGGTGATCCTCGAAGGCTTTGCTTATTGGCTATTCCTGGGAAGGAATATAAAAAAGGCCGTGCTTATCACCATTGTTGCCAATGCAGTGAGTTATACCGCGTTAAAATTCGTGCATTTTGGACCGGATATCCTTCAGAAAAACACTGATCTAATCCGTTAATTATTTAAAGAGCCGGGTCTTTTATCCTGATGTTAAAGGGGGCCGTTTCCTGCACCACCTCAACCTGCCCCCCTTGTTTGGTAGCCTGTTGCAGGGAGATTTTCCGGTATAATGTACCGTATAACATGAAGTGGTTTACCCGTTGCTTTTGCAGGTATGCCGCCGGAACCTGGATTTCATTTCCCACATCACCGGCAGTATGCCTTACTACAAATGACGAATCAGTTTCTGCTGAGCTTAGTTCAATATAATCATCTGCCTGCAGGGGCGCAGCCTCAAAATGTATGATCAACGGAGCAGCCCTGTCAACCTGCACCGGCACACCCGTAAGCCGGAAAGGATCCACCGAAAATTGGTTCAACCTTTTTTGCTGGTGGATATCTGTAAACAACAGGGTATGGTTACCCATTGCCGCTTTGGCGGTAACCATGGTGGAATAATAGGCGCCCGCAAATTCACTGCTGTCAACCTCCACCTGTTTTCCGTCAAATTCAAATCCGCCGGGTTTATCCAGCACCAGGGTGGTGCCATCTTCCCCCGCAAACCTGAACTGGGCATACAATGTAGCCTCTCCCGCCTGTTCATCCAGGTGAAAACTATATTGCTGGTAAATAGCATCCTGGTTTACATCCCGGCTTTGGCCGATCTCGCTGCTGCTGCAGGCGCATAGTATAAGGGTTGTTACAAGGCAAAGGCGTGAAATTCCGGCTGGTAAGGGCATAACATTTTTTTTATTAATACCCGGGATGATAAAAGGTTAGTTAAAAAAAATAAAATATCCTGTGAGCCGGTAAATTATGTTGCCGCAACGCAAATCATCTGCCACCCGATTCCTGAAACCTCTGAACTAATTGCTACCTTTGCCAGCCCCGCCGGGGTGCGCTGTCAATTTGGCCAACTGATCATTTCAGCACCATATTTGACTGCTAACGGATTCAAAACCATAAATTACTCATATACCCAACAACACAGAAATATATGATTGGCTTAATATCAAAACTCTTTGGGGGCAATAAAAGTGAAAAGGACGTAAAGAAGATAACGCCCCGGGTAACAAAGATCAATGAATACTTTACCCAATACCAAAGCCTGGGCAACGACCAGTTGAGGCACAAAACGATCGAGTTCAGGGAAAGGATCAAACAACACCTCACGAAGATTGACGAAGAAATACGGATTAAAAAAGATGAGGCTGAAAACCTTTCTGATATTGATATTAACAGGAAAGATATCATTTACCGCGAGGTGGATGACCTGAAGAAGAGCCGCGACAAACAGATCGAAGAAATTCTGGACGAGTTATTACCCGAAGCATTTGCCGTGGTGAAAGAAACCTCCCGCCGCTTTAAAGAAAACAGCCGCATGGAAAGTACGGCTACCGAACTGGATAAAATACTGGCCGTTAAAAAAGATCATATCAGCATTGAAGGTGATACTTCAATCTTCCGCAATACATGGAAAGCGGCCGGTGGCGATGTTACCTGGAACATGGTACATTATGATGTGCAGTTGATAGGTGGTATGGTGCTGCATGCGGGAAAAATTGCCGAGATGGCTACCGGTGAAGGTAAAACACTGGTGAGCACCTTGCCGGCTTACCTTAATGCGCTGGCAGGTGAAGGGGTACATATCGTAACGGTGAACGATTACCTCGCAAGAAGGGATAGTGAATGGAACGGACCCATCTTTGAATGGCTGGGCATTACCGTTGATTGCATCGACAAACATGAGCCCAACAGCGAAGCCCGCCGTAACGCCTATAACGCAGACATTACTTATGGCACCAATAATGAGTTCGGCTTCGATTACCTGAGGGATAACATGGTGCATAACCCTGATGAGATGGTGCAGCGAAAACATCATTTTGCCATGGTGGATGAGGTGGATAGTGTATTGATAGATGATGCCCGTACGCCACTCATCATCAGCGGACCGGTTGGACACAGCGATAATATCCAGCAGTTTTTTGACCTGAAGCCTCGCATAGAAAAACTGGTGGAAGCTCAGCGTAAAGCCGTGAACCAGTTTTTGATTGATGCAAAAAAGAAGATTGCAGAAGGCAATGATGATCCCAAAGATGGTGGTCTTTCATTGATGAGGGCCTACAGGGGATTGCCCAAGAACGGGGCGCTGATCAAGTTCCTGAGCGAACCGGGCATCAGGGTAAAACTACAAAAAACAGAAAATTACTACCTGGCTGATCAACAAAAAGAAATGCCCAAAGTGGATGAAGAATTGTACTTCCACATTGATGAAAAAAATAACCAGGTAGACCTCACTGACCGCGGCATCAATCTTATCACCCGCTCAGGCGAAGACCCTGAATTTTTTATCTTACCGGATATCGCCACCAAACTGGCCGACATTGACAAGGGTGGTTTGAGTCAGGACGAAAAATTACACCAGAAAGAAGTATTGCTGAATGAATACTCTGTAAAAGCAGATCGCATTCATACTGCCCAGCAATTATTGAAAGCCTACACGCTCTTCGACAAGGATACTGAGTACGTGGTGATGGATGATGCTGTTAAAATTGTGGATGAACAAACCGGTCGTATACTTGATGGACGCCGCTACAGCGATGGATTACACCAGGCGATCGAAGCAAAGGAAAATGTGAAGATCGAAGCGAGCACCCAAACATACGCTACTGTTACACTGCAGAATTATTTCCGTATGTACCACAAACTTTGCGGTATGACGGGTACTGCCGAAACAGAGGCAGCAGAATTGTGGGACATTTATAAACTTGATGTGGTGACCATTCCAACCAATTTAAAAATCATCCGCAATGATGAGCAGGACCTGGTGTATAAAACCAAGCGTGAAAAATACAAAGCAGTAATTGATGAGATCGAAAAACTCCGCAATGCCGGGCGACCAACCCTGGTAGGTACCACCTCGGTGGAGATCAGTGAATTGCTGAGCAGGATGCTGAAACAGAAGAACATTCCGCACAATGTGTTGAACGCAAAACAACATGCCAAGGAAGCACAGGTGGTGGCAGAAGCAGGTTTGGCGGGTGCGGTTACTATTGCCACCAATATGGCGGGTCGTGGTACGGATATTAAACTTGGCCCGGGTGTAAAAGAAGCC
>CAYVLT010000030.1:0-28503 GCA_964452405.1 uncultured Ferruginibacter sp. | reverse complement strand
AAGACGAATACCAGCAGAAAGCTGCACGCACTGCTGATTACGCAGAAGGCATCAATGCATTTTTAGAAAAAAGAGCCCCGGTGTTTACAGGCCGGTAATTTTCTAAGGATCCCCGGCGAAGAACATCCTTTGATTGCACCTCGTTAATACAGCGATATTTTTCTTTTCTTTGCACATGGCAATCAATAAAAAGATCATCATCATCACGGCGCCGTCTGGCGCCGGCAAAACCTCCATCACGCATTACCTGATGCAGCAGTTTCCCCAGCTGGCTTTTTCTGTATCTGCTGCCACCCGCCAGGCAAGGGGTTCCGAAAAAGATGGTGTTGATTACTATTTTATCAGCGCTGAAGACTTCAAACATAAAATTCAGCAAAATGAATTTGTGGAATGGGAAATGGTGTATGAAGGAAAATACTACGGAACCCTGAAATCGGAAATGGAACGCATCTGGAACAATCAACAGATACCCATCCTGGATATTGATGTAAAAGGCGCCATTCATGTGAAGCAACAATACCCGGCGTCTTCTCTTACCGTATTTATTGTGCCGCCTTCGGTGGAGGAGTTGAAAAAGAGGCTGCAGTCACGCGGCACGGAAACAGAAGAGTCGCTGGCTGCAAGGGTGAACAAAGCTTCTTATGAAATTTCTTTCAAAGACCAGTTTGACCGGCAGATCGTTAACGACGATCTTCAACAGGCGAGGAACAAAGCGGTGGAAATTGTAAAGGCTTTTATTGAAAACTAACCTTGGGCTGCCCGGCTGCCAAATGCAAAACCAATTTCCTTATTTTTACACATGGACTGGATTGTAACCCTTATCGCCATCGTAGCCTCCCTGCTGCTGGTTGGTTTTTTTTCAGGGATCGAAATCGCATTTATTTCTGCGAATAAATTATCCATTGAATTAAGAAAAAAACAGGGAACCCTCAGCGGAAAGATCTGGGGCGGGTACGCCGATAAGCCGGCAAGATTCATTGGTACCACGCTCGTTTGTTTCAATATCATCCTGGTAATTTATGGTTTGCTCTGGAGCACTTTGTTTGCGCCGGTCTGGAAGTGGGACCGCTGGGCATTCTGGTCTAAATTCAACACCGAAAACCCCTACCTGCGGCTGGCGGTTGAAACCATTGTATCAACAACGCTGCTCCTGTTGGTTGAATTTATTTTCAAAGCATTCTTCCGGGCGAAAAATGACATGATACTCGCCAGTGGTTTTATCGCCGTGGTGGTGCGGTTTTTCTTCAATGCATTTTCAGGAGTTGCCAACCTGTTTGTGGAAATCGCCGAATGGATACTCCGGTATATTTTTAACGTGAAGCTGAACGATAAGAAAGATGCCTTTACAAAGGTTGACCTCGAATATTTTATCAACCAGAACAAACATTACGAGGAGGAAGATGCCTCGGAGATCAATAAAGAATTATTTGAAAATGCATTGTCGCTGAGTGAAACCAGGATCAGGGAGTGCTTTATTCCCCGCAGGGAAATTGAAGCCGTAAACATTACCACCAATATCCGCGAAGTAAAAAGCAAATTCATCAGCACACAACTCAGCAAACTGGTGGTGTTTGAAGATAATATCGATAACATTGTGGGTTATGTGCATCAACTCGATCTTTTTAAAAACCCGGCAGATATCCGTGAAGTGTTACTGCCCATACCGGTGATACCAGAGAGTATGAGTGCCACCGACCTGATGAATAAATTCAGCAGGGAAAGAAAAAGCATTGCCTGGGTGGTGGATGAGTTTGGCGGAACCGCCGGCATTGTAACGATGGAAGACCTGCTGGAAGAGATCTTCGGCGAGATCAGGGATGAATATGATACGGAAGAGCTGATTGAAAAACAGATCGCTGCCAATGAATTTATCTTCAGCGGCAGGCTGGAGCTGGACTATATCACTGAAAAATACCAACTCGAGTTTCCGGACAGCGAAGGCACCGAAACCCTCAGTGGCTATATTATCCAGAACCGCGACGAAATACCAAAACAGCGGGAAACCTATATCACGGGCAATTACCAGTTCGACATCCTGAACGTGAGCGACACCCGGATCGAAACCGTTAAACTGAAAGTGTTGAAATAGGTCACTCCTGCCCTGCGATTTTATCAATGGCTGCCGCCAGTTTTTTGTCTTTATCCGTAACAATATCACCGGCGTCATGAGTGCTCAGCCAAATTTCCACCTTATTGTACACGTTGGTCCACAATGGATGATGATGGGCTTTTTCTGCCGCCAATGCCACCCTGGTCATAAAAGCAAAGGCTGTTGAAAAATCAGCGAACTCAAATTTTTTATAAAGACTGTTATTTTCTTCTTGCCACATAGCATTCATTTATTTGGTTAACACTTCAATTGTCAACAATAGTTATGCCGCAATGGCAAAATGTAGCCAGCGTGGCAAGAGCTTTTGATGCCGGAGCATTAAAAAATCAGGTGTTGCTTATTGCGGATTTTTTCGTTCGTCATTTCCACCACCAGTTGCACGCCCGGCAATGTACGGATTGATTGCAGCAACTGCGTAAGTTCCGGTGCCGGCACAGGTTCTCCTTTTATTAACCAAAGAAAATCGAGGTGTTTAAATTCCGGCAACAGGTATTCCCCGTCAAACTGGTTGTTATAGAGGTAATGCGACAGGCTGCTGGAAGGAACCTGGTATTCGTAGATGGAAAAAAAATAGTTACGGTTTTTTTTAGAGAGCTGTATTTCAAAATCGTTGTTGATCCTGAAATCAAAGCCCAGCAACTGGTTCAGGTGCCAGCAGAGCTGGTAGTTTTTTATGGGTGCAACAATGCCCAGCAACACTGAGTCTTCAAAAAACTCCCGTGCCAGTGTTTCATTGTCAATTTTCAGTTTCATTTTTCCCGGTTGTGCCGATATAACATCCTTTGAAAAGTGCCCGGCGTTGCTTTTTTAAAATACAATATCAAAACTCAGCTCCTGGTTACCCCGCATCAACTTAACGGTGGTGGCATCGCCCTTGTTGAATTTGCCGAGCGCTTCCATGTACGTCTGCATATCCGTAAACTTATGGTCGCCCAGTTGTGTAAGCACATCACCGGTTTTAATCCCCACCTTTTGTGCAATCTTACCTTCACTGAGGCCATCCACTCTCACACCGCTTCCGCTGAACGTATAATCAGGCATAATGCCGAGAGTTACTTTGAACCTTGTTTTACCCACGGTAACCGGCTCACGGGTTTTGGTAAAACTGAGTTTGCCTTTTTTATTGTTGATCTCTATGAGGTGGTAAATGTATTTGAGTATCTGTAACTCACCTGTATAGTTGATCTTGTCGGCATCATCACCGGGCTTATGGTAATCAGCATGTAGTCCGGTGAAAAAAAACAGCACCGGAATGTCTTTCCGGTAAAAGGAAGTGTGATCACTGGGGCCGCTGCCGCTGCTGTCGAACTTAATGCTGAAATATTTGTCGGTGGCGCCGATCTCATCTCCCCATGCAGGTGATGTGCCATAGCCGCCAACAGTGAGCCCATGGGTACTATCGTTCAACCGGCCCACCATATCCATATTGATCATGTAATTAACCGTTGAAAGATCGATGGTGGGATGATCGGTGAAATATTTGGAACCGAACAGGCCGAGCTCTTCTCCTGAAAATGCAATTAAAAGATAGTTGTTGTTTTTATACTTCGTGTTGGCCAGCAGCTTGCTCATTTCAATGAGTGCCGCGGTACCGCTGGCATTATCGTCGGCCCCGTTGTGTATCTGCGGTTCAGTGCCGCTGTACAAAGAGTTGTGATCTTCCCCGTACCCGAGATGATCGTAATGCGCCCCGATGATCACTGTGGTTGGCGCATCATTTTGCAGGTACCCGATCACGTTATGACCAAACCTTTTCTTTTCTTCCACCAGTATTTTCAAATTAATATCAAGGGTGGCTGTTTCATCTTTCAGGTATTTATGCCTGGCAGACTGCGTAATGTAAACAACCGGAACCGGCGCCATTGCAGGTTTGGCTTTTGGTTCAAATTTCAGTTCATCCTTTATCCCGGACGAATTGTATATGAACAATGCCGTGCACCCCATCTTGTGTACCTCAGCAATTTTTTCAGCCAATGCGTTTTCAAGGTCGAAATGCGGGTTGTGCTGGTTTTCCTGCAACAGTTCTTTCAGGTCATAAAACCAGGGTTCACCGCTTTCCTGTAATGCAACGGCGGCTGTGGTTTCAAGCGTTTGGTTGGGGCAAATGGTAAGCGGGAAATATTCGGTATTCAGTTCAAGATCATTGCCATTGATGATGAACCGCGAAGATGGGTTGATGCTCCTGCCATCGTTTATTTCAAAATGTTGTAAGTAAGTGCCGTTTTCGCCGAGCGGACTTAAACCCGCTTTGCTGAATGCATCAATGATATAATCCGCTGCCAGCTTTTCCCCTGCACTGCCAGCCCTTCTGCCTTCAAGCTTATCATCTGCAAGAAAACCCACATGTGCTTTTAAGCCGGCTACAATGGCTTTATCAGCTTTTTTTAATTTTTGGGCTTCGGTAAATAAAGGAAGGCAGAGCAGTAACAGTAAATACTTCATATCAGAAATTTAAAGAAGAACACAAAGGTAGTGCTGAATATTGAATGCTGCCAACGAATGTGTTTCACCTGTATCAACACAACAGCCATCACTGTGCTGGCAGGAGGAAACCTGGCGCCGGCGGAATCATGCTGATGCGCAATTACTCTTACCTTCGGCTAAAATTAGTTTTCAAAGGAATGACAAATTTTATTCCAATATTCCCACTGGCCATTGTGGTGTACCCGGGTGAAGACCTCAACCTCCACATTTTTGAACCACGGTACAAAGAGCTGATCAAAGATTGCCGCGACGCCAAAAAAATGTTCGGTATACCCACCGTGATCAACAACAAGGTAAATGAAATGGGAACGCTGGTGGAGTTGGCCGAGATCACGAAGGAATATGATAACGGAGAAATGGACATTAAAACCAGGGGCGTAAAAGTGTTCAGGATTCTTGAAGTGATCAGGGAAATTCCCGATAAGCTGTACAGTGGCGCCATTGTTAACTATCCTTCCAACCAGCAAAAGGGTAACAGGAATTTAATGGCGGGCGTGGTAAAAGCCATACGGGAATTGCACGGCTTGCTTAAAGTGGAGAAGGACTTTAAAAAACCAGATGATGAGTTGTGGAGTTACGATGTGGCCCATCATGCCGGTCTTTCGCTTGAGCAGGAATACGAGTTGTTGCAATTGCTGCATGAGTTACAGCGGGAAGAATACCTGAAGCAGCACATGGTGAAAGCCCTGCCGTTGTTGTCGGAAATTGAATCACTCAAAAAAAAGATCCAGTTGAACGGGCATTTTAAAAACCTGCATGGATTTGATCTGTGAGGGCTTGCGTTGTAACCTGCCAGGCATAGCGGTATTTTTATTTTTCAAAAATTTTTTATGACAACACTTTGTCTTGATTTCGGGAACACCCGCTTGAAAGCTGCTGTTTTTGAAGGTGATCGTTTTTTAACAGAAACCATTTTGCCAAACGACAGCATTGGCCCGGTGGAGGCACTGGTGCAGCAGTACAAACCGCAGCGCTCTGTACTATCGTCGGTGGTGGATCACAATTTTGAAATAGAGCGCCTGCTGATGGGTACTACCACATTTCATAAACTGTCTCACCATACCCGGCTTAATTTTACCAGCCCGGTGGGCAAACCGCAAACCATTGGCGCCGACCGGCTGGCTTTGGCGGCGGCCGCTGTGCATTTTTACCCCGGGAAAAACAACCTGGTGGTGGGGCTCGGCTCCTGTATCACGTATAATTTTATCAACCAGGCCCACGAATTCCTGGGCGGGGCCATTTCTCCCGGTATGGAAATGAGGTTCAGGAGCATGCATGAATATACTGCCAAATTGCCCCTGGCACAAAAAGACTTCAATTTCCCGGTGATCGGCTACGATACCAAAACTAATTTACAAAGCGGCGTGCTGGCAGGCATAACCTTTGAAATTGGCGGCTATATTGAGTTTTACGAGAACAGGTATGGTAACTTTAACGTGGTTTTAACCGGGGGTGATGCAGGCTATTTTGCCCGTCACCTTAAAAAGAAGATATTTGCAGACCCAAAATTTTTATTTAAAGGACTTTATGCGATCAGCGAAGTTAACAACTGCTAAAATAATGATGAGAATTACCGGCCTTGCCGTCGCCTTTTTGATATGTACTTCAGCTTTTGCACAGGAAAACTCCCCTTACTCACGTTATGGATTAGGAGATATTGTTCCCAACCAGAATATTGTTACCCGGGGTATGGGAGGTTATTCAGCCGCATTTTCTGATCAGCAATCGGTAAACTTTGTTAACCCGGCCAGTTATGGTAACCTCAACTATGTGCCGCCTGCTGCCGCTGCCCGCTACGCCACCATTCCCAGCATTACTATTTTTGATTTTGGTTTCGAAGTGGATTCCCGTACGCTGAAGCAGCTGGACCCGTCAGCAAAATTCACCGCTACCAACCTCATCGTTTCCTACATGCAATTGGGGCTGCCCATCCGCCTGAAAAAAGCCAATAAAAAAGGTATCTTTTTAGGAATGAATTTCGGACTGAGGCCTGTATCAAGAATCAATTACAAAATACTTGATATAGAAAGAAAAGACGGGATCGACAGTATGGGCACTTTATACGAAGGATCGGGTGGTGTTACTGAAGCTATGATCGGCGCCGGGCTTAGGATCAAAAATTTCAATATTGGCTTCAACAGTGGTTATCGTTTTGGAAACAAAGATTACAGCACCAAAATTTCTTTCCTGAATGATTCTGTATTCTATTTCAATTCCAATTCTTCCAACAAAACAAATTTTGGCGGGCTTTTTCTTACGGTAGGAAGCCAATACGAATTCAGGTTTAACCGCATCGTTGACAAAGTAACCCAAACTGCCGTATTGCGGCTCGGGGCTTATACCTCATTGAACCAGAAAATGACCGGTACCAACGAGCTTACCAGGGAAACAATCGGCTACGATTCTGAAGGGGGTACTTACCGGATAGACAGTGTGTACTCGCAGAAAAAAGATGGAACCGTGCAATATCCCTCCAGCTGGGGAGCCGGTTTTTGCTACCAGGATTATAAGGGCCACTGGAAATTTGGTGCCGATTACGAACGTACTAACTGGAACGACTACCGCTTTTTTGACCAGTCAGATAATGTAAAGAACACCTGGAAAATCAGGGGTGGAGCCGAATACCTGCCTGCTGATGCAAGAACACTTATAAACAAATATTTTAGTTTTGTAAAATACAGGGCCGGGTTTTACTATGGACCTAACTACGTTAACCTCGGCACCAATATGCCTGAAGTAGGGTTTAGCCTTGGTGCCGCCTTCCCGCTAAAACTGAGGAACGGGTTTTATGAAAACCAGCGTTCTTATCTCAATACCGCTATCGAATTCGGCAGCCGGGGTAATAAAACCTCTAACCTCCGCGAAAGTTTTTTCAGGATCAGCATTGGTCTTTCTTTAAGCGATCTTTGGTTCAACAGGTCAAAATATTATTAATTGCGGCATGCCGGCAGCAACAACATACCTCAAAGCAGCAGTACTGTTTACCGGCTGCTTTTTTTTATCAGCTTGTGAAAACGACCTCGGCGAAGTGCAGAAGATCAATGAAAAGGAACTGGGTAAGGATGTAGCCAAAACAGTGATGGTGCGTTACTCAATTGCCGGCCGGAAAAAAGCCTTGCTCACCGCGCCATTGATGTACCGGGTGCAGGACACCACTTCGTACGTGGAATTTCCCAACAGCCTGCATGTTGATTTTTACAATGAAAAAGGCGATAGCATCGAAAGCAGGCTGGATGCAAAATATGCCCGCTATAAAGATGCACAGAGTATGGTGTTTTTAAAAGACAGCGTACGGGTGTTGAATGTACTCGGCGATACACTGTATTGCGATGAATTATATTGGGACCGGTCCCGCACCGGTACCGAATTTTATACCGATAAACCGGTACGCATCCGGCGAAGGATGCAGATCATTGATGGTACCGGTATGGAGGCCCGGCAGGATTTTAAAGAATGGCACATCCTGCACCCGGCGGGATTTGTAAAAGTGCCTGGCTCAGAATTTCCCGACTAACACAAATTATACCCCACAAACAATCACCGCCCACGGTTGTTGTTGTAGCTTTACAATCCTAAATCACATTTTTATGGAATATCGTCGCCTGGGCAGGTCAGGCTTGCAGGTAAGCGCCCTGTCGTTTGGAAGCTGGGTAAGCTTCAGCAAACAGATCAATGATAAAACCGCAGATGAACTGATGGGATATGCGTATGATAACGGCGTTAATTTTTTTGATAACGCTGAAGTGTATGCGCTTGGAGAAAGTGAAAAAATGATGGGGCGGGTGATCAAAAAGAAAAAGTGGGAGCGCAGCTCATACCTGGTTTCTTCCAAAGCATTTTTCGGCTGGCGTGGCAAAAACAACAAACCCAACCAAACCGGCAATAACCGGAAGCACCTGGTGGAAGCCTGTAACGAAGCCCTGCAGCGCCTGCAGGTGGATTACCTGGATCTTTTTTTCTGTCACCGGCCCGATAAAAACACACCCGTGGAAGAAACGGTTTGGGCAATGAATCATTTACTGCAACAGGGCAAAATTTTATATTGGGGTACCAGCGAATGGAGTGGCGTTGAAATTATGGAAGCCCACCGCGTGGCAGAAAAATATCACCTGCTCGGTCCGGTAATGGAACAACCGCAATACAACCTGTTTGAACGTGCCAAAGTGGAAGTGGAATTTGCCGGAATATACCGCACTGTTGGATTGGGAACCACAACCTGGAGCCCCCTCGCTTCCGGGCTGTTAAGTGGCAAGTACAATGAAGGTATTCCTAAGGGAAGCCGGTTTGCACTGGAAGGTTTCGACTGGCTTAAGGAACGCTGGATGCTGGACGACCGTATCAAGAAAGTAAAAAAATTGAGTGAACTGGCCGCCAAATTGGGTGCGGGTACCGCAGCATTAAGTATTGCGTGGTGTTTGAAAAACCCTGATGTGAGCACCGTTATTCTTGGCGCTACTAAAAAGCAGCAACTGACAGAAAACTTAGCTGCATTAGATACGATCAACAAGCTAACGCCTGAGATTATGGAAAAGATCGAAGCAATCATGAAAACAAAACCTGCTGCTCCTGAGTTTTGATGGGCAGTTGAAACCGGGCAGTATAAAAATTGCAACATGACTGTTACATCGAAACTATCGGAGAAGGATTATATCAACGCCAGTTTTGTGTTGTTGTACAGTCGTACCACCATGAAGCTGTTTACCGGCTTCGTGCTGTTTTTTTTGTTGGTGAGCCTGCTTACATTGTTCTTCCCGGTAAAAGGAGCTTCCACTTCGGTGATAATGCCCCTGCTGATGTTGATCGTGTTCCCGTTGATGACCTACCTGGGGGCAAGGCGCAACTACAGGGCCAATAAAAGAGCTGGTGAAACAGTAGAATATCATTTTGATGAAAGCAGGTTGATAGTAAGAGGCGAATCATTCAGCACAGAGGCAAGTTGGGATAAAGTGTACAGAGTAACCAAAACAAAAAACTGGATATTCATCTGGCAAAACAGGCAGATCGCTAATCCCATTCCGAGAAAAGTATGGCAGGAAAAGGATTTTGCTGCGCTCAAAGAAATTCTTGACAGGTACCAGGTAAAAAATAATTTGTAAAGATTACGCATGAACAAGATCACGGTATATGGTATCCCGAATTGTGATACCACCAAAAAGGCACTCAACTGGTTCCGGAAAAATAAGATTGATGTGGTATTTCATGATTTCAGGCAGCAGGGTGTTTCAAAAGATAAACTGCATAACTGGAGTCACCAGGCCGGCATGAATGTGGTATTGAATAAGCGTAGCACTACCTGGAAAAACCTGGATGAAAAGCAACAGGCGCAGGCGGAAAACGAAGAAGCAGCCATCCGGCTACTGCTCGATCACAATACACTCATCAAGCGGCCTGTGATTGAATCCGGAAAAGAACTGCTGATCGGTTTTGATGAAAAAAAATTAAGTGATATTTTTAAAAAATAGAATCAACGTACAACAACAATTTACAAACCATCCCGGTTACAACAGGTAACAACTCAAAAGCCTGCAACGGGATAAAACAAGTTAATTATGAAACGCAACGCAACTGCCGTTTGGAACGGAACGGGCAAAGAAGGAAACGGACATCTGACTACGCAAAGCGGGGTGCTGGATAAAACCCAGTATTCTTATACCAGCCGTTTTGAAAATGGTATTGGTACCAACCCTGAAGAACTGGTAGCCGCCGCACATGCCGGGTGCTTTACGATGAAACTCAGTTTTGTATTGAATGCCGCAGGATTTACAGCAGATACCATCGAAACAAAATGTGAGATCACGCTCGATAACGGTTCTATTACAGAATCGCATTTATGGGTGAAAGCCACGGTTCCCGGTATTGCGCAGGAGAAATTTGATGAGGCTGTGCTGGATGCAAAGGCCAACTGTCCTATTTCAAAATTGTACAACACCAACATTACGCATGAAGCCGTGCTAAGTTAAATTTATTACTGCACAACAAAAGCCCTCAACCAAAAACAGTTGAGGGCTTCTTGTTTTACCAGGCCAACAGGCCCTTGAGTTTTACAAGGAATATCTTTTCAACAGCAGATCAATGAGCATCAGCCATACTGATCTTCCTGTCTTTATTGCCTTTAACCACCAGTACAAAAGGCACGCAACACAGGAATAATATTGACAGGTAGATAAATACGTCCATATAAGATAATACCGTAGCCTGTCTTGTAACCATCCTTTCCAGCATTGCGTAAGCCGATTTCAATGCCTGTTGTACATCCATTCCCTTATTCATAAAAGAATGCTGTAAGCCCTGTACCCGTTGTTGCACTGCAGGATTGCTTACATCCAATTTACTTACAAGATCGCTGCGGTGCACCATATTTTGCCGCGACATAAAAGTGGTGATAAGCGCAATGCCAAAAGAACCACCCAGTTGCCGCATCATTCCCGTAAAAGCCGCACCCTGCCCTATTTCCTGCCCTTTTAATGTTGACAACGACAGTGCGGTGATCGGGATGAACAACATACCCAATCCCATACCTCGCACAATCAGCATCCAGAAAAAGTTTTCTGAACCGGTATCCGGCGTGATGACCACGTAGCCCCAGTAAGTGAAGATCGAAAACAGGATCATTCCTGCTGCCACCAGGTATTGTTGCGGCACTCCTTTTTGCAGCAGGTTACCGATAATGGGCATCATCACGGCAGTGGTAAGGGCAGCAGGAACCATCAGCATGCCGGCCTGTTGCGCCGTCCAGCCCAATATGGATTGAACATATAATGGTATGATGAACGTGGAGCCGTACAATCCAAATCCCATGATGAAAGAAAGCACCGTACCAACGCGGAGGTTCCCGTTTTTCAATACCCGAAGTTCCACGATCGGGTTCCTGAAAATGATCTCCCGCCAGATGAAAAAATAAAAACCTAAAAAGGCAATGATGGCCAATGCCACGATCGCAGCGCTGTTGAACCAGTCGTCATCCTGTCCTTTCTCAAGTACATATTGCAATGCACCCACAGTGATGGCCAGTAACCCAATGCCCAGCCAGTCAATATCACGCCCGGTACTTTTTTCACCATATTTAGGACTGCGTACAAATTGCAGGGTCATTAAAGTGGCGATTACACCAATGGGAATATTGATGTAAAATATGTATGGCCAGGAAGCGTGGTCAACAATATAACCGCCGAGTGGTGGACCTAAAGTTGGTCCGATGATCACACCCATACCATAGATGGCTTGCGCCATGCTTCGTTTCTCGGGTGGATAACTTTCGGTGATGATGGTTTGCGAAGTTACCAGCAGGGCGCCACCACCCAATCCCTGTAAAAACCGGAAGATCACCAGTTCCCAGATACCGGTGGCATTGCCACATAAAAATGAACAGACGGTAAAGAGGATGATAGAAGCTGCAAAATAATTTCTCCGGCCAAATTGAACAGAAAGCCAACTCGTCATCGGTACAATGATCACATTACCGATGGCATAGGCAGTAACCACCCACCCCACTTCGGTGAGGGTGGCGCCCAGCGTACCCCGCATATCATTCAATGCCACGTTCACAATGGTGGTATCAACAATTTCAAGCAGCGCACAGAGGATAGCCGTCACCGTGATGATGGCTCTCCTGCTTCCATACTCTACCAACGATTCCATTTGTTGCATAATCTTATCATTAATTTTTACAGCGGTCACCTGCGGGGGCCCTGTCAACGGCGTATAACCGTTGCCGGTATCAACCGGGAATCTTCCTAAAAACGACCTTGTGCATTTACAGCTTTAACTGTATTCATTACAGGTGTACATCCACCGCCACATTCATCCCTGGTCGTAGTTCATTTACCAGCGTGTCAGTTGATTGATTGAATTCGATCTTTACCGGAAGGCGCTGTACCACTTTTACAAAGTTTCCGCTGGCATTGTCGGGCGGCAGCAAGGCAAACCTTGACCCGGTTGCCGGTGAAAAAGAAGCAAGGGTTGCTTCAAAAGCGTGGTCAGGAAAGGCGTCCGCATGCACCGTTACTTTTTGCCCCACCCTCATTTTTTCAAACTGGGTTTCTTTAAAATTGGCCACCACCCAAAGGTCGTTGTTGAGCACAATGCTGAACACACTTTGACCCGGCTGTACAAACTGGCCTTCCTGCAAATTCACTTTTGATATCATACCACTCTCCTGTGCAGTGATCACCGCATAAGACAGGTTCAGCCTGGCTTCCGCCAACTCCACTTCTTTTTGTTTGATGGTAGCGGCAGCCACATCAATTTGTGAAGCGGTGGCAGTGCTTTGAGAGGAAACAGCATTGGTTTGTTGTTTCACCTGGTTCTTCTGCGCCTGCAACACCTGTAATTGTTTTTCGGCCGTTTGTTTGGCGGCTTCCGCCTGTTCATACTGTTGTTGTGTGATGGAGTGATCTTTGATAAGGTTGGCGTACCGCTCAAAGTCCTGCGAGGTTCTCCAAACGGCCACTTTAGCTGCTTCTATCTGTGCGTCGGCGGTATTGATGCCCGCCTGCGTGGTGGAAATATTTGCCTTTGACGCCACGCTGTTTGCATTGGCCACACCCAGGCTGGTTTTAGCGGTTTGCAAAGCAGCTTCTGCCTGCATTACCTTCAGCGCCAGGTCGCGGTCGTCGAGCACAAGAAGTGTATCGCCTTTATGCACCTGCTGGTTATCTTTCACCCTCACTTCCTTTACATACCCCGCCACCCGCGGAATTACCGGGCTGATATTGGCTTCCACCTGCGCATCATCTGTTTCTTCATGATGCTGTGCATGTAAATATTTGCTTACACCAAACCATCCGCCGGCAACCAGCAATACGGCCAGCACAATGATGAATCCTTTATTTTTTTTCCGTGGTGTTGTTGTACTTTTCTGTTCCATAATATCTTTTCGTTGGTTGGTATTTTAATAGTTGAGCGACCCGGTAACCTGTAATAATTTTTCGTAGGCTACAAAAGAATCGGCTTTGGCATTGGTTACACTTAAGCGGCTTTGCAGCAGTGCCACATCAGCATCGAGCAACTCGGTGGTGGTGGCAAGGGCATTGTCGTTTTTGTTTTTTGTGATGCGGTAATTTTCTTCTGCCTGCAGTACCGCTTTTTCATACACTTCAATTTTTTTCGTACTCAGCAGGTATGCCTGGTATGCCTGGTTTACCTGCAGCTTAATATTATCGTTGAGGAGTTCCTCATTTATTTTCACTTCCTGCATCTTCAGTTTCGCCTGCCGGATGCCTGTTTTTGTTTTCCATAAAGAAGCCAGGTTGTATTTAACACCCACACCTACATTGATGGCATTGGTGACCGTTAAAAGACCCGGGATATCCGCTGCTACATAGCCTGCAGTAAGTGCCAATGATGGGTAGTAATTGCTTTGGGCAGTTTTAACTCCCACGCCGGCAGCCTTCTCCCGGTACCCGAGGGCGCTGATATCTTTCCTGTTTTTCAGTGCATCGCTTTCAAACTCATCGAAGGTTTTGATGGAGGCGGGAAGTGCCAGCCCGCTTTTATCTGGTATCAATTCGGTTTGTTCCGGCAATCCCATCATCAGGTTCATGTTCACGCAGGCCAGTTTGTAATTTGTTTGAGCATCCAGTAATGCCAGTTCAATATTCGACGATTGCAGTTCTGCCTTCATCAGGTCATTGCGGGCCAGCAACCCGTTTTTTTCCAGGCTGGTAAAGTCCTTTACTCTTTGTTGTGATTGTGCCAGGTTTTCTTTTACCAGGCCGATGGCAGTGTAGGCTTTGTATAAATTGATGCAGGCATTGATCACGTTGAGGGTGATCGCTTCCTGGTCGCGGTCAGCATCCAGTTTCACCGCTTCTTCCAGGTAACGGGCCGATTCTATGCCATACTTCAACCGGCCTCCTGCATATAGTGGAACCGATACATTGGCCATGCCGTATAGCACCTGGTTAACATTGGGACCGCCATTACCACCAGAGTCAGACCCATTTTTCATGCTGATATTGGGTTGCACCGGCAGGTAGAGATAAGATCCACTCACACCCGCTTCGGGTAATTTTTTTTCGTAGGCTTCTGTTACAGCCGCCGCAGCTTCTTCAATTTTTGCTTTATTTATTTTGAGTGTTTTATTATAGGCCAGTGTAAGTTCCACCGCTTCCTTCAGGGTAAGGTTTCTGCTGGTTTGCGCCATCGCAGCCTGGAAAAAAAGTGTTGCGGCGATTATTGTTATCAGTTTATGCTTCATTGGTCAGAATTGCTTTGAATAAAATTTTTATGTGTACACCCAGCCGCTTTTTTAAATGGGCTTCGTATTCTTCTTCGTTGAGTGCATCGCCGTTGTAAAACTCTTTGTAGTAATCTTTGGTGATGATGGTTTGCCATACGGTCCCGATCATGGTATTGAGCATCATCACTACATCCACCTTCTTTTTAAAATCTCCTTTTTTCTGCCCCTCCTTTATCAACTCTGCGATGAGTTCATTATTACGCAGCTTCAGTTGCTTTACTTTTTCCATGATGGCAGGATTGCTGTTGCTTACCTGCTCGCAGATCATGATGCGGTAAAACTGCTGGCTCTTAATCACCCGGTCGATGTGCTCCTCGATGAGGGTATTCACTTTCTGGATGGGAGTGATGCTATTGTCTTTCAGTAATTCCTCCACCCGCATCTGCACCCGGCCTATCTTCACTTCAAAGATTGCTTCCATTAATTTTTCTTTGGATCCGAAATAATAGGAGATCATGGCAACATTGATGCCCGCCTCTTCGGCAATATCTCTTACAGATGTACCATCGAATCCTTTTTTTGCAAACAATCGCTCTGCCGTTTCTATCAACTGCAATTGCTTTTCATTATACGCTGTCATTGAATTTATTATTAAAGACACAAAGTTAAACGATTGTTTAATATTAATCAAACATTTGTTTAATTTTTTTGTGAAAGGAGGGTTTACCGGTACGCATTGTTTTGAGTAGATTTGAGAAAACTTTTTGCATGTCGTTTGAAAACAAGACAGTTATCATCACCGGTGCCTCCCGCGGCATAGGTAAAGCCATCGGTATCGCATTGGCAAAAGAAGGCGCCAATATTGTGATCGCCAGTAAAAGCATTACTGAAAATCCACGCCTGGGTGGCACCATTTATTCCGCCGCTGCTGAAATGGAGGCGGTGGGAGGAAAAGCGCTGCCGGTGCAATGTGACATTCGGTTTGAAGACCAGGTTCAGCAGGTGGTTGACAAAACAGTGGAACGTTTTGGCGGCATCGATATCCTGGTGAACAATGCCTCCGCCATTACACTTACCAATACGGAACAAACCGAGCCCAGGCGCTTCGACCTCATGTATGATATCAATGTGCGGGGAACTTTTATGATGAGCCAGGCCTGCATTCCTTTTCTTAAAAAATCATCCAACGCCCATATCCTTAATTTATCACCGCCCCTGAATATGCAGATGAAATGGTTCGCCAATCACCTGGCCTATACCATCAGTAAATATAATATGTCGATGATTGCGCTGGGGCTTGCGGCGGAGCTTAAGAAGTATTCGATTGCAGCCAATGCCTTGTGGCCACGTACCACTATAGCAACAGCGGCAGTAAATAATTTACTTGGCGGCGAAGCGCTGATGAAAATGAGCAGAACGGTGGATATTGTGGCAGATGCAGCTTACCATATTTTATCAAAACCAGCCTCCCAATGTACAGGTAATACATTCATTGATGAAGCCGTGCTTGCAGCCGAAGGAATTACAGATTTAGACCGCTATGCTGTGCAGCCCGGCGGGCAACTCTTCAACGATCTTTTTGTTTAAAATACCTTGTTAAGGAAAGCATAATTAGTGGCCTGTTTTGATAAGCGGTAACTTTTTTAGTAGTTGTACGTTTAGTTTCGTAGCCGGAAAAAAGCAATGTTTTTTTCCCGGTAACAAAACTGTATAGCCCATGCCTACATTAAAACACGGCCTCACCATCCTGATGGCGCTGCTTACTTTCAGTGCCCTATCCCAAAAGCTTCCCGTAAAAAGCATTACGGCCAAGCGTATCACCGATTCCATTAAAATTGATGGCCTGCTGGATGAGCCAATTTGGAAAGGAGCGCCGGTAGCAGATAAGTTTATCGCCCTGCGCCCCACCCCTTTTACAGCGGAAAGCAATGAAAATGCCACCGAGATCTATTTTTTGTATAATGATCAGGGTATATATGTTGGCGGTTATTTACATGAACGAAACAGGGACAGTATTTCTCATGAATTAACCGGCCGCGATGGATTTGGCGCCAATGATTTTTTAGGTGTGATATTCGATACGTATTACGATAAGATCAATGGCTTTGAATACTTTGTTACTCCACTTGGTGAGCAGATGGATGCCAGGCAGGCGCCTAACCCAAATGGCGATAGTGAAGATTTTAGCTGGAATGCGGTTTGGGAAAGTGCTTCTAAAATTCATGCCGATGGCTGGAGTTTTGAAATGTTCATTCCATATTCAGCCATCCGCTTCGGGAAAAATAAAGTGCAGGATTGGGGATTGAATATTGTGCGGCGCCGGCAAAAAAGCGGCGAACAATTATTTTGGCAACTAATTGATCCCACTGTTAATGGCTTTATGACGCAGGAAGGAAAGATCACCGGGTTGGAAAATATAAAGCCACCACTGCGCCTGCAGTTTTCACCCTATTTTTCTGTGTATCAAAACCACGATGAAAATGCACCCGCGGGCATTGAAAAAAATAAAACCACTTTCAACGGGGGTATGGATATTAAGTATGGCCTTAGCCCGGCTTTTACCCTTGATATGACGTTGATACCTGATTTTGGACAGGTACAAACCGATAACCTGGTATTGAATCTTACTCCGTTTGAACAGAAGTTCAACGATAACCGGCCATTTTTCACAGAAGGCGCTGAATTGTTCAATAAAGGCAACCTGTTTTACAGCAGGCGCATCCCCACTAAATTGTACAACGCCACGAAGATCAGTGGCCGCACACAAAAAGGATTGGGCATCGGTTTCTTAAATGCGATCGCCAAGCCGCAATATATTTTTGTGAAAGACGATCAAACCGGGGAGGAAGTAAAAAAAGAAACAGCGCCGCTCACCAACTATAATGTGGTGGTATTAAACCAGTCGTTGAAAAACAACAGCAGCGTTTCGCTGGTGAACACCAATGTATGGCGCAGCGGAAAAGCTTACGATGCCAATGTAACTTCTGCGCTGCTTGACCTGTACGACAAGAAAAACAAATGGAATGTGGGAGGCAATGTGAGCCTGAGCAGCATTACCGGGAAAAACAATACCAACACCACCGGCTATGCGCATTCGTTGTATTTCGGTAAAGTGAGCGGGCGGCTTAATTTCAATGTGTGGCAGGACCTGGTTGATGCGAAATATGATAAAAGTGACCTGGGATATTTTACCAATAACAATACCATGGACCAGGGAATCTGGGTGGGCTATAACTGGACCAAACCCAGCAGTTGGTACAACCAGTTCAGGTTTAACAGCAACTTTTTTTACAGTCGCCTGGTATCGGCCATTGATGAGCAGAAGCGGAAAGAAATGATGTTCCAGAATGCCAGCTACAGTTTTAATGTAAACGGCCAACTGAAAAATCTTTGGTGGGTGGGTGCCAACCTGAACGGGGGCTTCACGCATCGTAACGATTTTTACGAACCCCGTTTTTACGGCCGGGTTTTCAGGGATAAGCCGCGCCTGTACACCAATATCTGGTGGGAAAGCAACTATGCAAAAAAAGTGGGATGGGGTGGTAATATCTCTTTTGGAAAAGGGGCTTATTTTAACCGTACATTGCTTGGATATACGATTTATGGAAAGATCCGTTTCAGCAATAAATTTTCTATCGATCACCAGTTAAATGAGGAAGGCACAAAAAACCAGGCGGGCTATGCCGATGTAGTGGGCAATACGGTATATTTTTCGAGGCGTGATGTGATCTACATTGAAAATATTTTTACTGCCAAATACAATTTCACCAACCGCATGGGCCTCAGCCTGCGTACGCGGCATTACTGGAGCAAAGTGGATCCGAAAGAATTTTATGAACTTGACCGGGACGGCCTGCTGCAAACACCCACAACGCCTTATACCGGCAACGTAAAACAGAATTACAACTTTGTAAGTTTTGATGTGGTGTATACCTGGCAGTTTGCCCAGGGAAGTTTCATCAACGTGGTTTGGAAAAATATTGATGAAAATTTCAACCGCGATTTCGAAAAAAATTATTTCGACAATTTTGGTAAAACAATTGGTGGAAACGGGTACAACAACCTGACGCAGTTCAACAGTTTCTCCGTAAAAGTCATTTACTTCCTCGATTACCTTACGGAAAAGAACCGGCTCCGCGGTAAAAAAACTCAATTGTAACAGTCACACACGCTACGCATACAACAGCCGTTAAAATTTCCAATGGGAAACTTTAACGGCTGTTTGTTTTTTTAATGCAACGAAGTGTTTTTACCTGATCATTTCCTGCGGTGGTTCCTTTTCAAGCAGGTTGCGGTAAATAAACCTGGTTTTCATGTTAAGGTAATGCAGCCATTTATTGCCATGCCATCCATGGCGTCCACCACTGTAAGGCATAAATTCAAATTCCTTTTTGGCATCCTGCAGTTTGCTAACCAGGTTGATGCTGTTTTGCATGTGCACATTATCGTCGATGATGCCATGCACCAGTTGTAATTTTCCCTTGTACCGGTTGGTGTACGTGAGCACGGAACTTTTTTTATAGCCTTCCGGGTTATTGGCCGGGGTACCCATATATCTTTCGGTGTAGTGTGAATCATAATAGGTCCAGTCGGTAACGCTGCCGCCGGCCATACCATGGGTAAAAACATCTGCACCATAGGTAAGTGCATAGCAGGTCATGTAGCCGCCGTAGCTGAAGCCGGTGATGCAGATTTTTGTAGGGTCTGCATTTGCATTGGCGATGAGCCATTTCACCATCGTGGTATAATCTTTCATTTCCCAATAGCCCAGGTTGTGGTACATATAATTTACCCCTTCTTTTCCAAAATGCCCACTGGCACGGTGATCCATTACCACCTGTATCAATCCTTCCTTCGCATACCATTGCTGGTTGCCATTCAGGCTCCAGGTATCCCAACAGGTGCCTGCATCCGGGCCTCCATATATGGAGATCAATACGGGATATTTTTTGTTTTTATCCATGTTTACAGGCCAGGTGATCTTTAAGGGAAGATCAAATAATCCATCATCGCTTTTTACCCTTAATAATTCCGTTTTTGCCAATTGATATTCATCAAAGGCTGTTCCTTTTGCATTGGCGATTTCTTTGATGATCTTTCCTTTGTTATTCACCAGCGTCATTTGCGGCGGTGTTACTGAGTTTGAATAGGTGCTGATGAAATACGAACCCCTGGGTGAAAGATCGATACTTGTATGACTGAAATCGCCGAAGCTGAGGCGTTGCAGGTTTTTGCCATCAAGATCAACACGGTAGAAATCGTAGCGGGCGGTGTTTTCGCGGCTCCTTGCTGTAAAATAAACGATCTTGTTTTTTTCGTCCACGTAGTTCAGTTCTGTTACGGTAAACTTACCGCTGGTTACCGGGTTGATGAGTTGGCCATCCATTCCATAGCGGTAAATATGCCTCCATCCTGTTGCATCGCTCAATAATAAAAATCCTTTTCCTGCTTCTAAAAAATGTATCCGGCTTCCTTCATCGTCCAGGCTGATCCAGGTTTTCTGCTCTTCGTTGTACAAGGGGGATTTGCTTCCGTCTGCCGGGTTTACGGCCCAGATCTTTAAATTGTTTTGCAAACGGTTCATCCACTGTACCCACAATGCGCTGCCGTCAGGCGTCCAGTAGGGAAGTCCGAAATACTGGTCGTCTTTTGAATCGAAATCTGCCCAACTGGTGGGTCCTCCTTCCGGTGCAATGATGCCGATCTTAACCTCGGGGTTTTTATCACCCACTTTTGGGTAGCGAACTGTTTCCACGTAGCCGTGCTGACCCATGCCATCAGTTAAAGTAAAGACAGGTACCTGGCTGTCATCGGTTCTGAAATAAGCCAGGTGCCTGCTGTCGGGGCTCCACCAAAACGAACGGTAGTGGCTGGCCCGGCCCAGTATCTCTTCTGTGTACACCCAACTGGCATATCCATTCAATATCACATCGCTGCCATCATTAGTGAGCGCTGTTTCTTTTTTCGATTGTAAGTTAAAGGTGTAGAGATTATTGTTTTTCGTGTAGGCCACGTAGTTACCATCCGGACTTACGGTAGGATTTTTTTCCTCCGCCTCATCATGTGTAAGTTGTATTTCTTCTTTGATTGTTTTCAGGTAAAGGTCATTGTCTTTACTCACCACTTCAGGCAGGGCTGTTACTTCCTGTTCCAGTTCGGCAGCGGTTGCGGCCCTGGAAGCACCGGTTTTGCAATCCACCCATATTTTTTCCTGGCTTTGTTGGTAAATAAAATGGGTATCATCCACCCAGCGGAGCACCGTTGGCAGTGATTGAACGATGCCTTTAAAATTATTCTTAAAATACTGTTCCGGGGAAAGGTCTTTTTTTTGGGCACCCGCCAGCAGGCAGGTTACCATCAATAAAATAAACACGCTGGTTCGTTTGGTGTACAGGTTCATATTGAATTCGGTTTAATGATCGGATAGCCAAGTTAGTTTTTTGTAACTACCGGGCAAAAGAAAAGAGTGATAACCGGTATCACTCTTTGTACATTTAAATTGTCTTGAATGGTGTTTAACCTTCCAGGTTTTCCGGCCGCATCATCGGGAAGAACAACACGTCCTGGATGGAGTGCTGGTTGGTGAGCAACATTGCAATGCGGTCGATGCCGAAGCCGATGCCGCTGGTGGGTGGCATACCGTATTCCAATGCCCGTAAAAAATCGTGGTCTATGAACATGGCCTCATCGTCGCCTCTTTCCATCAGCTTCACCTGTTCTTCAAAGCGCTCCCGTTGCTCCAGCGGATCGTTCAACTCACTATAAGCATTGGCGATTTCCTTGCCGTTGCACATCAGTTCGAAACGTTCCACCAATCCGGGTTTGCTGCGGTGCTTTTTTGTAAGCGGACTCATCTCAACCGGGTAGTCGGTGATAAAAGTGGGCTGAATATAATTGGCTTCACATTTTTCACCGAAGATTTCATCAATCAATTTTCCTTTGCCCCATTTTTCATCCGCATGAATTTTCAATTGCGCACACACGTTCCTGATACCTGCTTCATCCATTTCGCTGATGTCGAATCCGGTGTGTTCCTTAATGGCATCAAACATCGTGATCCTTTTATAAGGCGCTTTAAAATCTATTTCTTTGTCGCCAACCATTACAGTGGAAGAACCGTTGGTGGCGATCGCCGCCTTTTCGAGCATTTGCTCGGTGGTATCCATCATCCATTCATAGTCTTTGTAGGCCACATAAAATTCGAGTACGGTAAATTCAGGATTATGTGTACGATCCATTCCTTCGTTGCGAAAATTGCGGCTGAATTCATACACCCAGTCGAACCCACCCACGATGAGGCGTTTTAAATACAATTCATTGGCAATACGCATGTACATTGGCACATCCAGCGCATTGTGATGGGTGATGAATGGCCTTGCGGCTGCACCACCGGGGATGGCCTGCAATACAGGCGTGTCAACTTCCAATGCACCTCTTTCGTTTAAGAAATTGCGGATGGCATTCACCATTTTAGTGCGTTTGATAAAAGTTTCTTTCACGCCCGGGTTCACGATCAGGTCTGCATAGCGCTGGCGATACCTGAATTCAGGGTCGGTTACTTCATCAAAAGCTTCGCCATCTTTTTCTTTTACAATAGGCAGCGGGTGCAGTGATTTTGTAAGAAGGGTGAACTCTTTAACATGAATCGATGTTTCGCCGGTTTTTGTGGTGAACACAAATCCTTTTACCCCGATGATATCGCCGATATCGATCAGTTTTTTCCATACCTGCTGAAACAGGCTTTTATCATCGCCGGTACAAATATCATCCTGCTTAATGTACAATTGAATTTTGCCGGTACTGTCCTGTATCACGGCAAAATTGGCTTTGCCCATATCACGCACGCTCATGATGCGGCCTGCGATACACACATCGGCGAAGCTGTCTTTATTTTCTTCGCCCCTGTAATGCTCTTTAATAAAAGTGGCGCTGGTATTTACAGGATACAGCGCTGCCGGGTAGGCGTCGATGCCCATCCTGGTGAGTTCGGCCAGTTTTTCCCTGCGTATAATTTCCTGTTCAGATAAATGTTGTGTACTCATACTCGAATAAAACGTTTTGTTGCTCCTTTTTTCCGGGGCGGCTGCAAAGATACCGGATGCAACCGATTTTTAAGGTAACCCGTCTTATCAATTCCTGCGCAGCATAGTTGCGTATCTTTGTTACTTAATGAGTTGATATGAAAAAGATGTTGTTTATCCTTTGTTTTGCGTGGTTGTTTGCCGGCTGCGATCAGTTAAAAACAATTGCATCCGGCGCCGGTACCGGTGGAGGCGTTACTGAAGCAGAGGCCGGGCAGGGCATTAAGGAAGCGTTGAGCCAGGGCCTGGTGAACGCAGTATTGAAACTGAATAAGGAAGATGGATTTTACAAAGATGCTTTGTACAAAGTGTTGTTGCCGTCGGAAGCCAAAAAGATCGAGAATGCACTCCGCACAGTGGGAATGGGCAGCCTGGTCGACAAGGCCATCCTGCAGATCAACCGGGGAGCCGAAGATGCAGTGGGTTATGCAAAGCCGATTTTTGCAGATGCTATTAAAACGATGACATTACAGGATGCAATTGGTTTGGTAAAAAACGGGGATACCAGCGCCACCCATTTTTTCAGGGTGAAAACAACCGAAAAGCTGGTGGCTGCATTTTTGCCGATCATTAAATCATCGCTGGATAAAGCGAATGCGACCAAATATTATGGCGACATTGTAAAAACCTATAATGATTTCCCCACCACTTTTACCAAGATCAACCCCGACCTGAACAGCTATGTTACCGACAAAGCCACAGCAGCCTTGTTTGACCTGGTGGCGAAGGAGGAACTGAACATCCGAAATAATTTTGCTGCAAGAACCACGGATATTTTGAAGAAGGTGTTTGGACAGAAATTATTGTAAGGGAAATTTTGTTAACAGCTTTGGTGATCTATCCAGTAAAAATTCCTGTCAGTTAGAAAGCGCCAGCAGCACCTGCCAGGCTTCAGTTACCTTGCCGGCAGCCAATAATTCTTTCGCATATAAGTGCAGTTCTTTTTCCATGTCATCGGGGTTCAATGAATAATACTGGATGATGTTTTTTAACCGGTCGTCGTAAAAAGCCGGATCAACAAAAGGCATTTCATGTACATTGCCCAGTTGCCCGAGGTTATTACCCGTAAGGATATTGCTGTTGCGGATACTTGATGGTAAGGCATCCACACCAATGCCAAGCTGCGTGTTTGGTTTTTCCACTTTGAACAAATTACTTTGATCAACTTTACAATACCAGTCGCCGCCAAGCCTTGCAACATGCTGCAGTTTGGTTTGATCGATCATTGTCTTTTCATCGTTCAGCACCTGTTCGCTTACATGCATCGTCAACACTTCAGCGATCACGAGGTTGCCGGCGCCACCGCCATCACCCAGGGCTTTAACTTCATTCACCTTGCATTCAAATTGCACCGGGCTTTCTTTAACCCGTGGTGGTTTCACCATTCTGGAGGGTTCTTTGGTAAAGCCTGCTTTCAAAAATTCATCGGTTCCTTTTGGGTATTCACAACTGGCAAGGCTTAATTGCTGCACCATGGAATAGTCGCAGATATTGATCACCACCTCCGCCACTTCTAATACATTGTCGAGTGTATGCTTGGTGGTATTGTCTCTTCCC
Organism: uncultured Ferruginibacter sp.; assembly: GCA_964452405.1. Taxonomy (GTDB): domain Bacteria; phylum Bacteroidota; class Bacteroidia; order Chitinophagales; family Chitinophagaceae; genus Ferruginibacter. The sequence goes on along the minus strand of CAYVLT010000030.1, from coordinate 4,091 downwards.
CTTCGTGCCGGCGAAAAAACCAGGATGGGTGGGTTGGAAGAAAACAGGTTAAAAAAAGAAAAGGGACTGAGATTTACATTATTGTCTTTATCGACGGTACTCGCAAAACAAATGGGTCGTGGCGCCACGGCATGTTGCAGCCAGGCCATGCGTTGTGGCAGCGGTACCTGTTGTATATCTACCTGTATCATTTTTTAATATTTTTTACCGGCTGAACACTTTCCGGTTATGGAAGCCCGTGAATTCATGATGCGTTTGTGGATAGTGCCGTTGCTGCGCCGGCAGCGATACACGATCACTACAATCAATCCTGCAACATGAAACGACATGCGTTTCCAGCAGGATCGCCCACATTATTTTTTCAATTCCAAAATAGAAAAATCACTGTCTTCTTTCACGATCGTGTTGGTTAATGTGCCCAGCCTGTCAATTTCCATTTCCACTACATCACCTTCTTTCAACCATTGTTCCTGGTAGGCAGGATCGTTGAGCTTACCGGTGCCATTCAATTCTAAAAAACAACCGGTGCCTACGGTGCCGCTTCCGATCACATCGCCGGGATACAGGTTAACGCCATAACTGCAACGCTCAATGATCTCTGCGAAGGTCCAGTCCATATCACCCAGGTTTCCCTCACTTACCTGCACACCGTTTACACGGCATTTCATAGAAAGGTTCCAGCTTTTGCCGGTATGATTTTCTTTGCAGGGAACCTCCAGTTCTTCCAGTTCATCCAGTGTAACCAACATAGGGCCGATTACGGTGGCGAAATCTTTTCCTTTGGCAGGGCCGAGGTTCAGCAACATTTCTTCCATCTGCAATTTTCTTGCGCTCATATCATTCATGATCATCAATCCACCAATATAACTGTCTGCTTCGGCAGCAGGAATATTTCTGCCATAGCGGCTGATCACAATTGCGGCCTCGAGTTCAAAATCGAGCTTTTCAAAATGATCGGGCATGCAGAGAATATCGCCGGGCCCCTGGATGCTGTTGTGATTGGTGAAATAAAAAATCGGGTATTGGTCAAATTCCGGGATCATATCCACTTTGCGGTTTCTCCTGGCGGCAGCAACATGCTGTCGAAAAGCATAGCCATCGCGGCAGCTGGTGGGGTGCGGTACGGGAGCGAGCAGGTCAACACTCTCAAATAATTTAGCGCTGATGGTTCTGCCCGTTCCTTCTTTGATCCTTTTTTCCACTGCGAGTGCCAGCGGGTACATGTCTTCCCAATAATTTAAAAACATGGCCATGCTGATTGGCAGATCGGGATGTAATGAATCGGTATCATATAATTTTCCATCCACCAGCATGGCGAGCTGGTCGTGGCCTTCCTTTAAATAGGTAACTAATTTCATGGTGTAAAATTTGCTGCCAAAAGTATTATTAAATATTCATCAACTGTGCAAAATGGCTATGATGCCACTGATAATTGGTTAAATTTGCAGTGCAACCACGCGTTATGCAATTTGAAAAAATTCATAATAAAGGACAGGCAAGATTATTCCGTAACAGCTATCTTGAACAACTTACCAAAACCCATCCACTGGTAATATGGGGAATGTATACCCCGGTCATTGGTTTCCTTTTATATTACAGTTACAACAGCCGGGGCTTGCCGGTAACAGCAATCATATTGAGTTTTTTCTCGGGAGTTTTTTTCTGGACTTTTTTTGAATACATCATGCACCGTTATGTATTTCATTTTTTAGCAGAGAGTGAACGGGCAAAAAAAATTGTTTACCTGATACATGGTAACCACCACGAGTATCCGCGGGACAGGGAACGGCTGTTTATGCCACCGGTGCCCAGCCTGGTGATCGCATCGGCCATATTTTCAGTTTTATTCCTGCTGTTCTGGCTGATGAATTCAGCGGGTTTTGTGTTTTCCTTTTTTGCCGGATTCATATCAGGCTACCTGTTATATGGTTCGATGCATTATGCCATCCATGCCTGGAACCCGCCTTTTAAGTGGATGAAAGCATTGTGGCGCAACCATCACCTGCATCATTACAAAGAACAGGAAAAAGGTTTTGGGGTAAGCACCACTTTGTGGGATCATGTTTTTGGTACCATGTTCGATCTGAAAAAGGAAAAGGACGACCGGCAAAAAGTATCGGAACTGATGTTTAACAGCCGCCGGCAAAAATAGCCGGCTCACCATTTTTCTTCTTCGCTTCCTGCGTCGCTGCCCGGTGTGAACGCCTGTTTGTGTTTTATCTTTTGCAACTGCCTTTCAAGAATAAGATTCGCCAGCAGGTCACCGGCATTGATACCGGTTTCATTCTTTAATGCTGCCTTAATTTTTGCTTCGCTCACATCAATGCGGTACAGCAGGCGCACAAGCTTTTCAAAATCATGTTGTACCAGTTCATTTACATATGCGGATAATGCCTGTTGCAGTTCGCTCCACGCAATTTTTTCAGGCAGGGTAAGTTGCAGGTCTTTGTTGAGGCTTTGTATCAGTGCTGCATGCTCCATTGCAATGAAGTTAATATTTTTCGTTCACCCCCAAACCAAAGAGTGCATAGTCGTATTTCACAGGATCTGCCGGATCAAGTTGTTTTAAAAAGGCAGTAAGTTCCAGTGCAGCCTGCCAATCGTTTTGTGTACGAGTCAGCATATGAAGCCGCCGGGCCACCCGGGCCACATGCACATCAAGCGGACAAATGAGTTGCGATGTGTGGATGGTTTTCCAGATGCCAAAATCAACCGACCGTTCATCTCGCCGCACCATCCACCGCAAAAACATATTCAGTCTTTTACAGGCCGATTTTTTTGCCGGTGTTGCAATATGTTTCCGGCAATGTTGTTCTTCTGCAGCCTCAGGCGTAAAACTGAACACATAGTTGTGAAAGCCCTCCAGTGCGTTTCCTACGGTATGATCTGCCGGGTGCATCCAATTACTGAACGCGGTTTCCAGGCTGTTTTCTCTTTTGTAATGATGCTGTAAAAAATGAAACAGGTGCCAGAGATCCATCCGGTTAAACGTGCGGTGTACAAAGCCATTGAACAACGCATAGGTTCGTTTATCTTCCAGGTTTGCCTGCGTGATGAATTGATGAGGTGCTGCATCCATTGCCTGCAATAGTTTATCACAGGAATTCAGGATGCCTTTGCGGGTACCCCAGGCAAGGATCGCCGCAAAAAAACCCGCAATCTCCCGGTCCTGTTTTTTTGTAAAACGATGAGGGATACTTACCGGGTCATCCGGGATGAAGGAGGGATGATTGTGTAAGGCGAATTTTTCATCAAGAAATTTTTTCAGCTCAGTTTCCATGTCACTCATTTATCTTTCTTCATCAGCGCAGCCACGGCAATGAATACCCACACGAGGTTTACCACGAGGTTGGGCCAGGTGCGATGCCCATAGGTATAAATTGAGAACAATACGCCCCCTACCAGGTTGGCCAATATGTAAGGAATGGCAGTGCTCTTTATTTTTCCATTGATGTTGAGGAAATAGGCTCCCACTATCAGCACCGTGCCGATCCAGCCGGTTATTTCTAATGCATTCATGTTGTTACCCGATGGCCTGTTGCAGGTCGGCAATTAAATCGGCGGCATCTTCAATACCAACACTCAGGCGGATGAGGCCATCGCTCAGCCCGTTTTTGATCCTTTCTTCGCGGGGAATGCTGGCATGGGTCATACTTGCCGGGTGATTGATGAGCGATTCAACACCGCCGAGGCTTTCGGCCAGTGAAAATATTTTTGTTGAGGAAAGTACTTTGGTGGCAGCTTCCACGCTTTCGTCTTTCAAGGTAAAGCTGATCATTCCGCCAAAGCCACGCATTTGTTTTTTTGCCACCGCATAACCGGCATTGTCTTCAAAACCTGGCCAGTACACTTTCGATACTTTTGAATGATTGCGCAACCAGTGAGCGATCAGGGCACCGTTTTCGCAATGCTGTTTCATGCGCACGTGCAGGGTTTTAATTCCACGCAGCACCAAAAAGCAATCCATTGGACCGGGTACAGCGCCACAACTTTTTTGAATGAGGTATAATTTTTCCCGCAGCTCCCGGTCGTTCATCACGAGGCACCCCTGTATCACATCACTGTGACCGCCGAGATATTGCGCAAGCGCC
>CAYVLT010000029.1:0-28605 GCA_964452405.1 uncultured Ferruginibacter sp. | reverse complement strand
CAGGTCACGCACACTTTCACCGAGTTGCTTTTTTTGCAGGAACGAAATGAGTTTTCTACCAAACACTGTGGTGATCACCAGGCTTAAGGTAACGGCAAGCAATACCCTGAAAGTAATGAACTGGAAAAGTCCGCTCCCGGGAAACCGGGAAACACTCCAGTGTTGCGTTAACCAATCAAAAAAGTGATACAGCATAGTTTTTTATAAGCGCTTTTAATAAGCAACTCTTTATCATTAGCACCGGTAAGGGTTACACTTCCTACAGGCTTTATTTTTCCAGCAGTTCAAACATTTCGTTCAGCACCGCTTTATCATCAAAAGGATATTTTGTTCCCTTAATATCCTGGTATTTTTCATGTCCTTTTCCGGCGATGAGCACGATGTCTTCTTTTTGTGCCAGGTTCACCGCTGTTTTGATCGCTTCCCTGCGGTCGGCGATGGAGATGTATTTCTTTCTTGCGATCACATTCACACCAGCCTCCATCTCTTTAATGATCTGCCCCGCATCTTCACTGCGTGGATTATCGGAAGTGAAAATCACACGATTGCTGTATTCGCAGGCTACTTCTGCCATGATGGGACGCTTGGTTTTATCGCGGTCGCCACCACACCCCACCACGGTGATCACCTGCTCATGCCCCTGTTTTAAATTTTTGATCGTAGCCAACACATTCAGGAGCGCATCGGGCGCATGTGCATAATCAACAATGCCCACGATCTTATCATTTTTGCTCAATGAATAATCAAATCTTCCTTCTGCTCCCGTGAGCACACTCAGGGTTTGCAGCACTTCTTGTTTATCCTGGCCCAGGCTGATCGCCGCACCGTATACCGCCAACAGGTTATAGGCATTGAATTCGCCGATAAGCCTGAAGTACACTTCCTGTTCATTTACCATCATGTGCAATCCAACCAGGCTGTTGTCCAGTATCTTTCCTTTGAAATCAGCCATCGCTTTCAGACTGTAATACATTTTTTTAGCTGCGGTATTTTGCAGCATCACCATTCCCCGTTTGTCATCCATATTACTGATGGCAAAGGCCGAGGCAGGTAATTTGTCGAACCACGACTTCTTTACACGGATGTATTCATCAAAGGTTTTATGATAATCCAGGTGATCGTGCGTGATATTACTGAACAGGGCGCCGGTAAACTGAAGCCCTGCAATGCGTTGCTGGTGTATCGCATGACTGCTGCATTCCATAAAAACATGAGTGCAACCGGCGTCATACATCTGTTTCAGCAGGCGATTGATGCTGATGGCATCCGGTGTGGTATGCGTAGCTGTTACTTCCTGCGCTCCCACCAGGTTCTGCACCGTGCTGATCAGTCCGCACCGGTACCCCATCGCTGTAAACAGTTTCCACAACAGGGTGGCAATGGTTGTTTTTCCATTGGTACCGGTTACGCCTACCAGCTTTAATTTCAAAGAAACTTCCCCAAAAAAGTTATGGGCCATCAACCCAGCAGCTTCGGATGCATTTTCAACCTGCACGTAGGTGATGCCTTCGGTCAATGTGGATGGCAGCACCTCGCACACCACAGCGGCGGTTCCTTTTTCAATAGCGGTGTCAATGAACTGGTGCCCGTCGGCCGAATGACCTTTGATGGCAATGAAACAGCAACCTGCACCTGCTTTTCTTGAATCGATCTGTATATCACTGATCACTGCGCCGGTGCCACCCCTTACAGACCTGATGCTTACTTTATATAGTATTTCCTGCAGCGTCAATTCAAAAACAATGTTAGCTGTTGTCCTTTTTTAAATGTTGCTCCTGCCGGAAGCGACTGGCTTACTACCCTACCCCTTCCCGTTATAGATACTTTCAATCCCTTATTCTCCGCCAGGTAAACAGCGTCTTTCAACCCCATGCCCACCACGTTGGGAATGATGGTGGCACCTGCGGCCGCATCTGCCGGAACCTGCAGGGTGGCCGTGCTGTTTTTAACATACATATCTCTCCAGTACCCACTCAATGACGAATCTGCAAAGGGCATTTTCAATGTTCCGAGGATCGCATTGAGATCATACCTTGATCCTGCATACATATACATCATTGTATCGTTCAAGGCCGGCGATGTGTAACGCCTGTTGCTCAGGTACCTCGCATATACCCTGTCGCTGATCTCTTTAAATACGGTACCCGATACATCAGCACCATACACCAGCTTTGATTCCCTGCTGTTCTGTATCACCACCGCCATCGTGTATTTTGGTTTTTGTGCGGGAAAATACCCGATGAAAGAAGCCTGGTATATTTTGTTGCCCTTATTGTACCCGCGGTTATCCAATGCCGTTACTGCCGTGCCCGTTTTACCGGCGATCTTATAAGTGGTGTCGTATAATACTTTGTGGGCCGTGCCATGCAGGCTGTCCACCACCGCACCCAGGCATTCCTTTACCTGCGCAAGGGTTTCATCACTGCAGATCTTATCCACCAGTACCGTGGGTTCAAATGTTTTTACATCCAGCCCGTATTCCTTCACTGCATTCACCAGGTAAGGTTTCATCATCGTTCCGTTATTGGCCACTGCATTGTACAGCATCAGCATGTGTAATGGCGTAACGAGTTCTTCGTATCCATGAGCCATGTAAGGAATCGTGGTATTGTACCAGCTACGCTTATTGGTTGGCTTTTTAATGGTGGGCCTGCCTGATGAAGCTGTGATATCAACACCTGTCATTGTATCAAGCCTGAATTTGTGCAGGTGATCGGTGAATTTTGAAGGTTGTGTATGATAGTATTGATCGGCCAGTTTTGCAAAGGCCACGTTACTGCTGTGTGCAAAAGCATCTTTCACTGTCATCGCTCCACCGCCAAGGTGTGAATCTTTGATCCGTAGCCCATAAAAATATTTTGAACCCCCTTCTATATCCACGATCGAGTTTTTATTAACGTACCCATCTTCCATCAGTGATATCAGCGTGGCCAGTTTAAAAATTGATCCGGGTTCTGTTGCTTTGCCGATCCCGTAGTTCAGATCTTCGATATATGAACCATCAGGCTGCTTACCCAGGTTGGCGATAGCCTTGATCTTTCCGGTAGCGGTTTCCATAATGATCGCAGTACCGTGCAGTGAGTTATTACCCACGAGCATCTTCATCAATGCATTTTCTGCCACATCCTGCATGTAAGTATCCAGGGTGGTAACAATGTCTTTTCCATTTTCAGGTTCCACTTCAGAACCTTCCACAGGCATGTATGATCCGGCCGCATACCTCATCAGCCGCTGGCCGTTCGTTCCTTTCAACAGGCTGTCGTAACTCTGTTCGAGGCCCACATTTTTTTTGGGGTTGTCCCTGGACAAACCCACCGTTCTGTTCGCCAGCAACACATAAGGATTGATGCGCTTATCACGGATGTCAACAATAAAACCACTTTTATTCCGCCCCTGGCGCACCAACGGAAATTCACGCAACGCTATGTATTCTGAAAAAGAGATTTTCTTCTTCAGTGGATAATAGCGTTCATTATTTTTATAAGCCAGTTGCATTTCCTTTTTATACTGGGCGGCTGTTTTATCTTTAAAAAGCCCGGCCATGCTGATGCTCAATGAATCAATATTGTCTTTAAACCGCTTCCCGTTTTTTTCCCGCAAGCCATCTGCTCCAAAGTCAACATATATATCAAAAATGGGCACCGAGGTACTGAGCATATTTCCGTCTTCACTGTAAATAGTGCCTCTTTCCGCTTCGAGTGGCATGAAGCGCTGGTGAAGGCTATCGGCCATACTTTCCCAGTACTTTCCCTCGAACCGTTGTATGTAAAACACCCTTCCCAACACCACGAGGCCAAGCACCACTATCACCAGGAAGCTCAGGTTCACCCTCCACAATATGTCTTTCCTGATATCCATTTTACGGTATTTGCCTACCGACTTTTTATTGTTTATGTTATACTTACTGGTCTTTCTGTTTGTTCAATACAATTGGCGGCTGCGTTAATTCTTTCAACCCAAGTGGCTCCACCGCTTTCATCAGTTCACTGGCCTTGCTGCGGAAGATCACTTCACTTTTTACCGTTTTAAATTCGTATTCCAGCTCTTTAATGTGTTTTTCTGAAGCGCCGATTTTGCGGGTAAGCTTATCAGCCAGGTGACCATTGTAGATGTACAGTACCGCCAAAAGCGCCATGAACAGGAAGAAAGGAATGTTTTTCACCACCCACTGATAGTTAAACAGCCGCTTCCATTCAAACCTGGGAGTGGCTGGTTCTTCCTGCTGCGTGGTTTTTAATTCGGCCATGTACTGAAATGTTACTACAGTTGATCAGTTTCGTTTATACAGCACAGTTAGTGCTTCTTTTCAGCTATTCTTAGTTTGGCGCTCCGGCTCCTCGGGTTCATGGCAAGTTCAGCAGCGCCGGCAATGACCGGCTTTTTGGTCACTGCCTTCAACGGGCTTTCAAACCTGTTACCATACAGATCATCCGTCTCCACTCCGGCAAAAGTGCCGGCCCGGAAAAAATTTTTTACAACCCTGTCTTCCAGTGAATGAAAAGTGATAATGGCGATCCGGCCAGAGGGATTCAAAAGGTCGATGGATTGTTGCAGCAGTTCTTTCAGTGCACCCAGTTCATCATTTACTTCTATGCGTAATGCCTGGAATACCTGTGCAAAATATTTTTGGGGATTTCCTTTCACCACCGGTTGTACTGCGGATTTAAGATCATTGATGGTAAGGATCGGTGTTAATGCACGCTGTTGCACAATTGTACGGGCAAGCGTTCTGGCATTGGTAACCTCTCCATACTGTTCAAAAAGTTTGTGCAATTGCTGTTCGGTTAACTGTTTCAGCAGGGCAGCGGCAGTCAGTGACTGTCGTTGATCCATCCGCATGTCAAGCGCAGCGTCAAAACGGGTTGAAAATCCCCGGTCCGCTTCATCAAACTGGTGACTTGATACGCCGAGATCGGCCAAAATACCGTCTACCGCGGTTATTTTGTGCAATCGCAAAAACCGCTGAAGGTGACGGAAATTTTGCGGTATGAACAGTACACGATCGTCATCAGGAAGATTTTTAGCTGCATCGCCATCCTGGTCGAATGCCACCAATTTTCCATTTTCGTTCATGCGTTCCAGTATGGCCCTGCTATGTCCGCCGCCACCAAAGGTGCAGTCGACATAAATACCACCTGCTTTTATTGCCAATCCATCAATGGTTTCACCAAGTAATACCGGCGTATGATAATTCTCAGGTGTTACGGCTGGTGGCTGTGTAGCTGGTTTTTTATCTGAACGGTTCGTTCCCATATCAACCATTTACAATTATTCAGCCTTGCCGGCTCCTCCCTTATTCATTACCAGGTTGGCCAGGTTACTCAGTTCTTCCGGTGAAGAAAGTTCAAAGAGCTTTTTATACTTACTGCTATCCCAAATTTCAATTTTGTTCACGGCCGATACCAGCAACACATCTTTATCAAGCCCTGCATATTCGATTAGTGTTTTCGGCAACAATAATCTTCCTGCACTATCCAGTTCTATTTGGGTTGCGCCGTTCAAAAACTTCCGGCGAAAGTCCCTAACTTGTGGATCAAAATCATTCAACTTGCTGATTTCCGCAAACACCGGTTCCCAGGTTTGTATTGGGTACAAAGTGAGACAGGATTCAATTCCCCGGCTAACCACAAACTGGTTGGCATGGTCGCCTGTAAGCTGCTTTTTAAATGCAGCCGGTACCAGGAACCTGCCCTTGACATCCAGTGTAACTTCGTATTCACCAAGGAAACCAATCATTTGTGGTATTTAAGCGAAAATGACATAAACTGACACAAAATAACACAATTTCCCATTTAACTTTAAAAAATGGAAGAAAAAGTTTTATCCACAACACAAGTGCCTGCTCTTCAATAAATTATCGGAATTACCTCATTTTTACCCTGCAATTAATGTGCATAGCTGTTCAAAAGCTGTGAATATAGCTGCAATTACTGTGGATAAACGAAATGATCAGAGCTTTTCATCCAGGGATGGGTTTTCCTTAAATCCTTTACTGTAGCGGGTTTTAAAGGCTATTGCTGAATGCCGGAATATAGCCGGGCGAATTGAACAATGCAGGAACGCATTTTCGGATCGTAAATGGGTAAACTACCGCTGCTCATACAAAGAAACCCGGGAAAAATGAGTGGAATAATGGGCCGGTGGTAAAAAATGGGGAAAATGACGGAGTTTATTTCGACAGTTGAAAAGCCAGGTAAAAAGTGGTGCCTTTCCCCGGCGTGCTTTCGGCCTTGATGGTGCCGTTATGGGCATCCACCATGGTTTTCACATAGCTGAGGCCGAGCCCGAAGCCCTTTACATTATGCAGGTTACCGGTGTGGGCCCGGTAAAATTTTTCAAAGATCCTGGCCACGGTTTCTTTATTCATGCCAATGCCATTGTCTTCGATCTTAATTTTAAAAAGATTGCCCGCATTAGAAGTGGTCAGTACAATTTTGAGATTATCTTTTGAGTATTTCACTGCATTATCAAGCAGGTTACTCACCAGGTTTGTGAAGTGAACTTCATCCGCCATCACCAGGTCTTTAGCAGCTGCGAGTTGCACATCGAGTGTTCCTTGTTTTTCCTCTACCTGTAACTGGATATTGTTAAGCGCACTGTTGATCATGTCGTGTGCATGCAGTTTTTTCAGGTTCAGCTGCACTTCCTGTTTATCAAGCAAGGCGGCCTGCAGAATGGTTTCCACCTGCTTGTTCATCCTTTTATTTTCCTCTTTGATGATGGCGGTAAAATAATCCATCTTCTCTTTATTGCCTGCCACCTTATCATTCTTCAACGCATCAACAGCCAGCGAAATAGTGGCCAATGGTGTTTTAAACTCATGCGTCATGTTGTTGATAAAGTCTGATTTGATCTCACTCAATTTCTTTTGTTTGATCAGGGCACGCACCGTGATGAAAAACGCACACATGATAATGACGGTGAACAACACCGATCCCACAATGAACCAGATCATCGACTGCCATATATAACTTTTGGCATGCGGAATCAATATGGTGAGTACTTCTTCCTGTGAAATGCCTTCGCTGTTGCTTCCACTGGGCGATTCGAGCGGGATCACTTTTTGAATATTGTTGGTGTCTTCCTGCATCTTATAAAAATTTTCAGATGCCAGTTCATCACCTACGATCGAAAAAAAGCGAATGGAAAATTCAAAGGGAACATGTTGCAGATTTTGTTTGTCAAACACTTTCCTGATGATCTGTTTGATCTCGTCTTTGGTGAACTTCTGCATAATGGAAGGCGCAAAATATTCCATCTGCAGGCGCTCGCTGGGCAATAACGGCCGGTTATTTTTAATGAGCGGCATCAGGTTGCCCTTTTCTTCCACCAGGTTCTGCGACACTTCGTACATCGCAAGTGTGAGGTGTTCATTAAATTTTTGTTCCTGTGATTCGAGCGAACTCTTAAGCCATAATATCTGGAAGAAAATAAGCCCCAGTAAGGAAAGGAAAATCAGTATGGTGATGATGGGGAAAATTTTCTTCATCCGGCAAAAATAAATCAGTGATGAGCACTAAAAAAAGCTAAATATTCCAAATCACAAAATTAACGAAGGTTTTAGAACTAATCCCGATTTCAAAAATATCAGCGCCCGCACGTACAAAGACGCAAATAATCATTTACTTTAGGACATGGTTACACCCGCACCAGGAATATTACTGATTGCAGATCCTTTTTTAAAAGACCCTAATTTTATGAGGACGGTGGTGTTCCTATGCGATCACCAGGATGAAGGAAGTATGGGCTTTGTGATCAACAAACAGATAGAGCAAACACTGGACGACCTGATGGATGGTTTTGAAGGGTTCCGCATCCCGGTGTATTACGGCGGCCCTGTACAAATGGACACCATTCATTTCCTGCATCAATACCCGGTGGAAATACCCGGTGGTACAGAGGTGATGAAGGGCGTATACTGGGGTGGAGACTTCAGCCTGCTTTCGCAAATGATCAGGAACGATGAAGTGGATATGAACAAGATCAGGCTTTTTATCGGTTATAGCGGCTGGGGCAACGGGCAGCTGGAGGGCGAACTGAATGAAAAAAGCTGGCTAACCTCGTCGGCTACACGAAAACTGGTTTTTCACGAACAGCCCGATAATATCTGGAAAGACAGCCTGAAAGAGATGGGAGGAGAATACGAAATGATGATCAACTTCCCGATTGACCCGAGTCTTAATTAATGATTGCTATAAATTTCATTTTCTGCAGAATTCCTTTCTTTACCGGCTACTGAAACCTCCTGCACAACTGGCCCTGTTACTGTATTGCAGGCACCTGAAAATAAACCAACGCCAATTCTGTTCGCTGGAAGGGCCTTTACTACTGGCCTCCAATCACCCCAATTCTTTTCTTGATGCTGTTTTACTGGCCACCCTATTCAGGAAGCCCGTTTATTCACTTGCCCGGGGAGATGTGTTTACAACAGGCTGGAGCAGGTTTTTACTACGCCAGTTAAACATTTTACCCGTGTACCGGAAGAGAGAAGGCGCCGGTAATCTTCAAAAAAATTATGAAACCTTCAATGCCTGCAAGGATATCTTTAAAAACAATGGCGTGGTGCTCATCTTCAGCGAAGCGCTTTGTGAAAATGAATGGCACCTGCGGCCTTTGAAGAAAGGAACTGCCAGGCTGGCAACGGCTGCCTGGGAAGCTGGTATTCCATTGTCAATTTTACCCGTGGCTCTTAACTACAGCAGCTTTACCTCTTTCGGAAAAAACGTTCACCTGAACTTCGGTACGCTGATCACCAAAGAACAATACCATGAGCTGTTGCACCATGACGGCATATTGCTGAACAGCATTACCGGTGCAATTACCCGGCAGTTACAGGAACGGGTACACGAAATTCCAAAAGAGAACAGAACCTTGCGTTCAGAAATCTTCAGTACTAAACCAGGGAAAATAAAAACAGCTTTATTATTGGTGCCAGCCATTGCAGGCTACCTGCTGCACCTGCCGCTGTACCTGCCACTCAGGCTGCTGTTGAAAGAAAAGGCCCTGCCCAACGGGCATTATGATTCGGTGATGGTTGGCTCGATGTTTTTACTGTATCCTTTTTACCTGTTGTTGCCGGCGTTGCTGTTATATGTATACCTGGGTGGTGCCTGGTTTTTACTCAGCTTTATTGCAGTACCTTTTTGTGCCTGGAGTTTTGTACAACTGAAACGGCAGATCGACTAATCCAGGTTACTGCCGGTGATCAAATTCTTTTGGAGAGTGTTTTTTATAGTCAGCATCATATTTCACAAAGAAGTAGAGGTAGATCACCCGGCTCAGCCGCATCATCCACGGTTGTATCACTACCAGCAACAAGGCATTTAAACCAAGCCACCAGAATACGCGGTTGTCTTCGGTTGAAACTCCGACCAATACCCACCACGCCACGAAAGTAGCTACCGAAATGGCCACCGCCAGGGCATAACTTACATACCCGGTGCCATACCAGAACCCCTGCTCCAGATCGTACCGCTGCCCGCATTCGGGGCAATGTTCCGGCATGTTGAAGATGTGTGAAAGGCTCAACTTACGGTATGCATTACTGTCATTGAACATTTTTCCTTTCCGGCAACGCGGGCATTTCATTGAAACAATGCTCCACAAATAATTTGGTGTTGGTTTATTTTCTGTCATCGTTGTAAAGGTAATAGACAAGCAGGGGCCGTTCTGTAATAAAAGTTACAAAGATGGGGGCAAAAGTTAACGGTTTATGCAACCGGCTGCATTTTTTTCCTTTCGCCGATCTGTTGCCGCCACATGGCATAATACAAACCTTTATCGGCCAGCAAGCCTTCATGTGTACCGGTTTCCACCACCTCGCCTTTTTCAAGTACATATATCCTGTCGGCATGCATGATTGTACTTAACCGGTGTGCGATCAACACTGTGATCTGTTCTTTTTGTGAAGACAGTTCACGAATGGTGTCGGTGATCTCCTCTTCTGTGATGGAATCGAGGGCCGAGGTTGCCTCGTCAAAAATCAACAGGTGTGGCCTGCGCAATAAAGCACGTGCAATGGAAATCCGTTGCTTTTCTCCACCGGATAATTTTAATCCGCCTTCCCCGATCATCGTATCAAGTCCTTTCTCTGCCCGGGCAATCAACGCGGTGCAACTTGCTTTTTTTAGTACTTCATTTAATTGCTGTTCGGTGGCAGCAGGATTTACAAACATCAGGTTTTCACGGATGGTGCCGCTGAACAGGTTGGTATCCTGTGTTACAAAACCGATCTGCCTGCGCAGGTCATCAAAATGAATCGCCGTTTCATCGAGGTTGTTGTACAATATCTTTCCTTCGAGTGGCCGGTACAAACCAACCAGCAGTTTCATCAGGGTTGACTTGCCGCTGCCACTGGGCCCAACAAAAGCAATCGTTTCACCCGTTCTCACATCAAAACTGATGTCATCAATGGCCCTGTGCGACGCGGTTTGATGCTGAAATGCCACGTTTTTAAATGCCAGGGTTTCGATGTTTCCCAAGGCTTTTGGAAAAGCAGGCTCCTGTTCGGGTGCCTTTTTCATCAGGTTATCAAAATTATTCAAAGATGCCTCTGCCTCACGATAAGAAAGCAGGATATTACCAATTTCCTGTAAAGGTCCAAATACAAAAAAGGAGAATATTTGCATCGTTACCAACTGGCCCGCATTCATGCTGCCATAAAAGATCAACCACATTAAGATAAACAATATCACCTGCCGGAGCGTGTTAACCATGGTTCCCTGTATGAAGCTGATGCTGCGGATGCGCTTTACTTTGGTGAGTTCAAGCCCGAGAATTTTATAGGTATTCGTATTTAAACGTTCCACTTCCTGGTTGGTAAGTCCCAAACTTTTTACCAGTTCAATATTCCGGAGCGATTCTGTGGTGGAGCCTGCCAATGCCGTGGTTTGTCCCACAATATTTTTTTGTATCTGCTTTATTTTTTTACTCAGCTTGTTGGTTACAAAGGTTAAAAATGCAATACCTACCACGTAAGCAACCGGCACCCGCCAGTTGATAAAAACGGTGGCATACACAAATACGAATACAACGCCAACGATTACCCCAAAAAGTATGTTGATGAAATTGGTCATGAATTTTTCCACGTCGGCTCTTACCTTGGTCAGGATGGATAAGGTTTCTCCGCTGCGCTGGTCTTCAAACTGTTGATACGGCAACTTCATAGCGTGTTTCAAACCATCTGTAAATACACTGGCGCCGAATTTCTGAATCACCACATTTAAAAAATAATCCTGGAAGGCTTTGGCAATGCGGCTTACCATAGCCACAGATACCGACAGGATGAGTAAATAAAACACCCCTGGTTCATTCCAGGAAAACGAATAAAAGAAACGGTTCCAGTTAAAATGGCTTCCGGGTGGCACATCATTGCCCTGGTGACCATTGGCAAGGTTGATGAGCTTACCCAGCAGGATGGGATCGATCAGGGAAAAGCCGATATTGATGGAAGCCATTAACAGGGTGAAGATCACCAGCCAGTTGTAGGGCTTCAGGTATTTAAGTAAAATTTTCATGCTGCAAATTTAGTGGAAAGAATACATCGAAAATTTTCGATATAAAGTTCTGCCCATATTTTTGATAGAAAACAGTTGAACCATACCCGTTGACTTATTCCACAGGCACTGAACCGGCAGGTGCTCTAAAAAAACATAGAAGGAGCAAGGTGTAACTTTTCATAGGGAGTACTATTGGGTGTCGTGACCAGGGCCATATTACTTTTAACGGCGCAGGCTTTTACATCAGGGCCGAAAAAATCTTCTCGTAATATAACTCGTATGGTTGGGGGTATTTTTGTTGAAAGAGGTTAAATGATTCAAGGCCCATTTGTGGCCACCGGTCCTTTTGCTGCCAGGCTTTTTCCAATACCTCATCAATTCCTTGTTCTGTTACCGCGGTTGCAATGTAACCATTCACACCATCTTTTATCCATAAAGGCATATCGCCTGTGCGGCTTACCACGCAAGGTCTGGCCATGCTCATTGCCTCTGTTACGCTTAAAGGCATGGCATCGATATGGGTAACCTGCAACAGCAGGTGTGCGTTCAACAGCACTTCTTCCACCTTGTTTGTGTGACCCATCAAATGAACCTTATCCTGCAGGTTGTTTTTTTCGATCAACGATTCCAGCATTGATGTATCCTCCCCTTTCCCGTACAAATACAACTCCCAGTTTCTTTGCTTCCATTTTAAGTTTGACAAGGCTTTTACCAAAACATCCTGGGCTTTTCGGGCAGTATCCAGCTGCGCCATCATCACCCAGTTATAATTTCCATTGCTGTTGAGCGCCGGCCAGCCGGTGGCCACTTCCTTTACTGAAATGGTGAGGGGGTTAACAATCACTTCGGCATTGGGAATGGTAAACCCTGCAATCTTTTTCAGTGCCGTAAACACTTTTGCTGACGCTGCCATATTCATTGCTGCGGCATGGGTCCAGTTAAACAGTCTTTGTTTTCTTCTGCCATTCAATACCCGGCTTTCGTTATAATTATGGTTGACCAGTACAAAGTTTTTGAGCAGTGGCAATAAGTTTCTGAATGGATGATGGATAACTTCTTCAAAACCGCCCTGGCTGATGCACACCAGGTTAAATGAAGTACTAAGCAGTGTGCGTACTTGTGATTGAAGCAGTTGCTTTTTTTTCAGCCTGCCTAACAATCCAGTGGCCAGGTCAGGGTTGGTAAGGAGCGTTAGATGGCAACCTTCCTGTTGGAGTTGCAATATTTTATGGTCTTTACCCGATGGCCAATGATAAAAGGCGCAGTGAACGCGGTAACCGCTTCGGGCCATATGCATCGCAATCCTGAACCAAAATTCTTCACTCCCTCCCCAGGGATCGCCCTTCATCGTGGAAATAAAAAGGATGCTTTTATCGGGCATTGATCATTTATTTTTTTTCGGCTACGAGGATATAGTTGAGGGTCCACACCTCATCAAAATATTTGTCATCCAGCCATACAGCCAGTTTGTTCAACATCCACGTAAGTTTCAATTCAATAAAGAAAAACTTAACAATTTTGGCCCGTACGGTTCTAAAACGGAACGACGAATAAACTGTGTTGATAAACATTTGAAAAGCCGACGCCCATTTTCCACCATTGGATTTAATGTAGAGCACTTTGAAATTATTTTCGTTGCACAACTCCTGCAGCCCGTGTTTTGTAAGGCGGAAAAAATCATATGGCTCTTCATGAAGTTCCCAACAAAAGGGCACGGTAAGTATCAGCCTGCCGCCCGGTTTTAATACCCTGTTGGCCTCTGCAATCACTTTGTGATGATCGTACACGTGTTCAAGCACCTGGGTGCAAAAAGCAGTATCAAATGTATTATCCGGAAATGCAAGTTCGGTGGCAGCGCAAATTACATCTACCCGGTTGCCATCACTTTGAATGATATCGCAGCCCGTTTGTTTAGTGGAATATTGTTTGTACCATTCTTCATAAGGTTTGTTTCCACAGCCAATATCCAGGAAGTGACCACCTGCATACTGCTTCAACGCATCTTTAACGTCCCTGAGCAAAAAGTACAGGTGTATATAGTACTGGTCCTTCCCTTTAAGCCGGATGCTGCTGAGGCGGGGGAGGTTATTTTCTCTCATGCGCTAAAGGTAGAGAAATAAATATTTGTGGTGGACAAACAGCCCTACTGTTGTAATTTTACGGCTTTACCTATTCCTTATAACACATGTCGCGTTTTGTAAAACTAAAACAATACCTGGGATTTGCTGCTGCTGCGAAAATATACCTGCAGTTAAAAACCAACAGCCATTCCGGCATCAGGATGAAAGGATTGCTGCATCCCATTGCCATGAGGGATAATCCCAGCGACTATGCAACCTTTATGGAAGTGCTGGTAAGAAAAGAATACAGCATCCCTTTCCCGTTCACCCCAAAAACCATTATTGATGCCGGCGGAAACATAGGATTGACTGCAGTTTTTTTAGCCACCCAATATCCCGCTGCCAGTATCGTAACAGTAGAACCCGATAAAAATAATTTCAGTGTTCTTTTAAAAAACATTGCAGCATACAAAAATATCAGCGCCATTAACAAAGGCATCTGGACCCATAGTGCCCACTTAAATGTTGTGGATACCGGGAGGGGCGAAAACGGTTTCATCGTGGAGGAGGCGCTCAGCCCAACAGGCAATACCGTAGAGGCAATTGCCATCAATGATATCATGCGGAAAAACCTATGGGAAACCATTGATTTGTTGAAAATCGACATTGAAGGAACGGAGAAAAATATTTTCCAGGATGGCTATGAACAATGGCTTCCTTATACCAAAGTACTTTTTGTAGAAACACACGACCGGATGAAAAAAGGCTGTTCAGCCGCAGTTTTTAAAGCCATGAGCCACTATAATTTTTCCTGTACCCCCGCAGGTGAAAACTTTTTATTCACCAACGACGACCTGGTGAATCTCTAACCCCGAAATTTTTTATAATTTTCTATGCGCCACGCAGGATGCAACCACCTTTTTAGCACAAACATTTTTTTGTAACGCATTTTTTCCGGGAAGATCATTTCCGGCAGGGCCTGCTGCAACTTATCAGTTTGCTCCTGCAATGGAAGTTGTTGATATTTTTCAAAAAAATATTGCAATAATTCCCGGTACTCTTTCAGGCCCCAATAATGGTAGATGATATCGTCTGCAGCCTGCAGGTTATCCATCTTTTTAAAAATATAACTGAATGCAAACTGCTCAACAGTGTGTTTGGGAAAAACAGGATAAATGACATCAGTTAACTGCAACACGTCTTTTAGTGCCGGCAGGTATGTATCGTTGAAGCCCAATACTCCCGCATTCCACATCTCCACCGAACCGGGATCAGTGATGCGCTCAGCCTTATAGAGTACTGGATTGCCGGTCAAAAACCGCAGCCATTTCTGAAAGCTGATGTTTTTGCTTTCACCCAGCCTTCCTTCGCAGGTGTGCATCAGGATGGCATCCTTTTCAATTTTTTCGAACAGGGAGCCGAGCGATGCCATGCAATATGTATCCGTATCCAGGTAAATGACTGAACCCTGGTGGCCAGAAAAAAAATGAAGCAGCATTTCAATTTTGATACGATGTACAAAATTGGTGGCTCCCCGCCATTCCTGTATCATCACCGGCGTAAGTTGTACGATTTCATGATGTACAAAATGCTGCAACACGGGTTTAAAAAATTCAGGCTTGTCGGTGTACAGTACCACGCAAAAAGTAGCCGGGTTGTTGTACTTCAACAATTGTAACAGTGAGAACCTGCATTCCTGCAAAATCCCTTCATTTCCGTAAGCCTGGTATACTATATAACGCTGCTGCATGTTACTGGTTAAGGTATGACTTAATGGGCTGTGCAGCCACCTGGTACTGCTGGTTGATCAGCTTTGGTTCGGTAATAAACGCATCTACCAAACGGCCGCTGGCAGCATAAGCCAGCAAATGATCGGCCACATAACTCACCGGTTGCTGCATCTTCAAAAAAATCCCGGCCGTAGTACCGGTGATCGCATATGCATGTGCACAATCATGAAAACCCGCATGCTGAAGGTGTTTGGAAAAAGGTTTGGGATAAAGATTATTGATCACCGTGTGATTGAATGTTTTTTTTATGCCCGTGGCATATAACAGGTGGTAGAAAAGCTTTTTTAAAACAGCGATTCCGGGAGGCCGTTCATGCTTTGCAAAACCCAGGTACCACAGCCCCCAATTAACCGGTAATTCCCGGGCCACTGTTTCAAACAGCGCTATATTTTCTTTATCCACGATAACATCGTCCTCCAGTATCAACACCTTTTGGTATTTATTTTTTACCACATCTTCATACACTGCCCGGTGGCTCATAGAGCAGGCAATTTCTGATACACGCATCTCTTTTCCTACCAGGTGATGCTTTTGTGCAAGAACCGGGTCGTACAATTTATTTTGTACCAGGCGTTCATATTGAAGGTCGTTCTTATCGGTTCCATACAGAAAAGTGTAATTCAATCCCTCCAGTTGTTGCTTCACCAGTAAATGCCTGTCTGTGGCCCTTTCCAGGGTGATCACATAAATTTTATCAAAAAAATTATTGAGTGCTTCAAACATTTGTTTCATTTTACAGGTCACTTTCTGCTGTGAAGTGTATCAGCCTGCCCATCCTTCACGGTCCAGGCTGCGGTATTGAATAGCTTCTGCGATATGCTCCGGCTTAATGTTTTCACTTCCTGCAAGATCAGCGATGGTGCGACTCACTTTTAAAATTCTGTCATAAGCCCGGGCAGAAAGATTTAGCTTTTCCATTGCGATCTTTAACAGGTTTTGAGAGGCCGTATTGATCACGCAGATCTCCTTCAGCATTTTAGCGCTCATCTGTGCATTCGCATAAATGCCTTCCTGGCCTTTGTACCGCTCTGCCTGTATTTCTCTTGCCTTGATGACCCTTTCCCTGATCTGTTCGCTTTTTTCAAATTGTTTTTCAGAAGACAGTTCGCTGAACATCACCGGCGTTACCTCCACATGAAGGTCAATCCTGTCGAGCAAAGGGCCGGAAATTTTATTCAGGTATTTCTGCACTGCACCCGGCGGACAGGTACAATCTTTTTCGGGATGATTAAAATACCCACAGGGGCAGGGGTTCATGCTTGCCACCAGCATAAAACTGGCTGGAAAATCCATCGCCACTTTCGCCCTGCTGATGGTTACCTTTCTTTCTTCCATTGGTTGCCGCATCACCTCTAACACTGTACGCTTAAATTCAGGCAGTTCATCTAAAAACAAAACGCCATTATGTGCCAGTGAAATTTCTCCCGGCTGTGGATTTCCGCCGCCTCCCACCAGTGCAACATCCGAAATAGTATGGTGGGGCGAACGATAAGGTCTTTTTGAAATGAGTGTTGCATTTTCAGGCAGCTTTCCTGCCACGCTGTGAATTTTTGTGGTTTCAAGTGCTTCATGCAGCGTGAGTGGCGGCAGAATAGTTGGCAATCGCCGGGCCAACATCGTTTTTCCGGCGCCTGGCGGGCCCACCAGGATCGCATTGTGGCCGCCTGCAGCAGCTATTTCCAGCGCACGCTTGATATTCTCCTGCCCTTTCACATCGCAAAAATCAATATCAAATTCACTTTGTGCATAAGCAAATTCTTCCCTCGTATTTACGATCACGGGCTGCAAGGAATTTTCATCTTCAAAAAAACCAATCACTTCATTGAGATGAGATACACCATACACGCTCAGGTTATTCACCATGGCCGCCTCCCGTGCATTTTGTTTTGGAACAATAAGGCCTTTAAAATTTTCCTTGCGGGCCTGTATCGCAATCGGCAGCGCTCCTTTAATGGGTCGTACTTCTCCATTTAAACTCAGTTCTCCCATGATCACGTAGCTGGAAATTTTTGCCGGATTTTTCAATTGCTCACTGGCTGCCAAAGTACCAATAGCTATCGGCATGTCGAAGGCCGTACCGCTTTTTCGTATATCCGCCGGCGCCAGGTTCACGATCAGCCTCGTCCTGGGCATAAAATAACCGTTGTCTTTAATGGCACTTTCAACCCTCAACATACTTTCCTTTACCGCACTGTCGGGCAAGCCCACTATCACGGCTTCAGATTTTCCCTGGTTATTGATGTTCACTTCTACTGCAATGGTGATTGCCTCTACACCGTAAACGGCACTACCAAAAGTCTTCACTAGCATGTTTATCTGATTTTCTTAAGCCGGTTATGCAGTTCCCAGCCAGGTTTGGTTGCTAATTTAATCCGTTTACGGCAACTAACACAGGTTTACGTATTCGTTCAGGTTAACCACGTCTTCTTTTTTAAATATCTGCGCCAAAGGAATTTTTCCATAAAAGGATGCCCAGATGCTGAATGTGCTTGGTGGGCCGATAATGCCGTCACATGCGGCAAGGCAATACAGGTCGGTAATGAAATGCCGCTCACCGGCAAATATTTTTAACGCTGCAGGAAAGTTGGCTGGATGAATGGTTTCATTGGAACAGATTAAGAACGCACAGGTTTTTCCATCCGCGGTAAACTGCTGGCATGCCTGCATCATTTTATCTGCGTACACTGCATCGTCAAAAAGCCATTGACCATTTCCAAATCTATCATAGTCGCCCCTGCGGATATGCACACCAATCACTACGTCAACATTTGCCCTGATATCTTTTAATATTTCTTCCACCTCATCCCGGTATTTTTTCACCGGCGTGAAATAACGCCTCAATTCATTTTCGTATTTATTAAAACTATTGTAATCCCGGAAGAGCCATCCTTCTGTAATCACTGTTTTCGACATCGCGTCCTTCAAAAAAACAGGGTCATTCAAATCGAAAATAATACCTTTTCGATCGTGGCTTTTAAATATGCGATACAATGCGTAGAAGGAAGTTTTGGTAAACAACTTATGGGTGATATCGGCCCATAACCTGAACAGCCTGCTGAAGACACGATCGAAAAAATGATTGTTAAAAATTGTGATGCTCACAGGATGCTGATCAAATTTATTCTGAGCCGGTGCTTCAAAAAAAGGGCAGTATTCATCGAACTCAGGGTTGTATAACTTATACTTGTATTCAATGCTGTTTGCCAGCAAATGGGCAAACGAAAGAATCCTGTTTGCCAATCGCCCGCCCTTATAGTTGTTAATTACCATATTGTACTTTGGTCGTTGCCGGGCGCCGGTGATTATTTAATCTCCTGCATTTCCACCAGCCGTTTGTAAAATCCGTTTTGAGCAATGAGTGATTCATGCGTACCCCTTTCTGTAATTTGTCCGGCCTGTAGTACCACAATCTCATCTGCGTTGCGGATGGTGCTGAGGCGGTGGGCGATCACAATGGAGGTGCGGTCCTGCATGAGGTTGAGGATCGCTTCCTGCACCAGCCTTTCACTTTCAGTATCCAGGGATGAGGTGGCTTCATCGAGTATGAGAATGGGTGGGTTCTGCAACACAGCCCTTGCAATGGTTACCCGTTGCCGCTCTCCACCACTTAATTTTGAACCCCTGTCGCCAATATTGGTTTGATAACCCTGCTCTTTGTGCTGAATAAAATGATGGGCATTGGCAATCTTCGCAGCATTGATTATTTCTTCCTCAGTTGCATCACTGTTACCCAATGAAATATTATTTGCAATAGTGTCGTTGAACAAAACCGGTTCCTGTGTTACGAAACTCATCTGCTTTCGCAGTGACTCGATGGTATAGTCTTTAATATTTTTGCCATCAATTAATATTTCACCTGATGATACGTCATGAAAACGGGGAACCAGGTCAACCAGCGTGGATTTACCGGCGCCGGAAGAGCCAACAAGTGCCAGTGTTTTACCTTTTTCAACCGTTAAATTAATGTTGCGCAGCACCTCCGTATCCTGGTATTTGAAAGTTACATTCTTAAATTCGATGCGATCATTAAAGCCCGTAAGCGCAACGGCTTCCGGTTTGTTGAGAATAGACACCGGCGCATTTAAAATTTCCTCCACACGGTCAATTGCACCAAGACCACGTTGAATATTACTAAATGTATTGGAAAGATTTTTGGCCGGGTTGATCAGCACACCGAACACAGCAATAAACGGAAAGAGATCGGCTTTTTGCAAACCACCATTGTTGCTGAAAACAAGGTAGCCACCTACGAATAATATGCAACACAAAACAGCCACTCCCATGGCTTCAGTAAGCGGGCTCGCCAGGTCGCGGCGCCGTGTCATTGAGTTGAGTATCCTGAATAACTTATCGTTTCCTTCCAGGAATTTATTCATCATTTTACCCTCAGCATTAAATACTTTAATTACTTTAATGCCACCCAATGTTTCTTCAACATGGCTCAGGTTTTCACCCGCAGCGATGCTGAAATCCTTGCCCTGTCTCTTTAATCGTTTACTAAGGCGCCCGATGATGAGAGCTGTTACCGGTAACAATATCAGCAATGCCAGGGACAACATTGGGCTCAGGTAAACCATGTAAATGAGGTACGACAAAATGGTGAGGGGATCTTTGATCAATCCTTCCAAAGCCATCACGATAGACGATTGTATTTCTCCAACATCCCCGATCATCCGGTTCATCAAATCTCCTTTTTTCTGTTCGGTAAAAAAGCCGACAGGCAGTTTCAGAATCTTCTCATACAACCGTACCCGGAAACTGGATAAAATTTCACTGCGTACGGGTGTGGAAATATAGTACGAGAGATAGCGGAAACTGTTACTAAGTAAATTACTGATTACAATAATGGCACAAACAACGCCGAGTGAATAAAGCGGACCATGGGTTTCTTTCAGGTACTGGATATAGCCGATCAAACTGCCCACTGCCTTTGAATCCATCGGTAGATTGTTATCGCCATTGATGATCAATTGCATGAAAGGAGACAACATACCCAGGCTTGCAGCAGAAAAAAAAGTGGCCAGCAGGGAACAGGCAATATAAAATGCCATCCTGCCTTTCGGAATGTGTATGTACTTAAAAATGCGCCAGAAGTTCTTCATGCACTTGCCGGTAGCTGTGTTTGTTTTTCAGCGTGGCTGCAAATTTAAGCTAAACAACGGTAGCAATAAACAAACGACGGTTAACAGCTTGGCCCCTTGCGGGCGAAACGGGTGCACGGGAGCGCATGACCGACTTCATAAATCCCTTACGATTTTCACCACTCCGCCGGTAAAAAATGATGTAGCGTGTATCCGTTACAGTTGTTCGAGCATTTTCACCACGCCTTCGTTTTTCAGGATAAGGTACCCCAGCCGGTCGTTGCTCACCCCTTCCCTTAGCTGGTAGTTGAACACCAATTGGTCATTTTCAGCCGAGGTTTCAAAATAATTGAAGATGATATTGGGGTATTGCTTTAATGCTTCGCCGATCTCGTAAAGATGGGTTGATAAAATAAAAGCGCTGTTGTGTATTTTGAGTAAGCCCTCAATTACCGTGGTGGAACATTTCATAGCGTCCTGTACATTGGTGCCCTTAAACAATTCATCAATGAGGATGAGCCAGTTTTTTTTGTCGGATATTTTTTTTACGGTTGCTTTAATGCGCTGTACTTCGTTGTAAAAATAACTTTCGCCTTTAACAATGTTGTCCATTACATTGATGTTGCTGAGCATGCCATCAAACACGCTTAATTCCATGGAGTGAGCAGGTACGCCCATGCCGAGGTGAGCCAGGAAAACCGCTGTACCAACCGATTTGATAAAAGTGCTTTTGCCGGCCATATTGGCGCCGGTTAAAAAAAGAAAATTCTTTTCCGGCAGCAGGCGGATATCGTAACTCACCGGCTCGGCGAGCATGATATGGTAAAGTCCCTGCAGGTTAAGCAGGGGCTTGCGGCTTTCAGTAAAGGCGGGAAATACCAGTTTCAATTCTTTCACTGCGCGGGCCATGCTGTGCCAGGCATCAAGCTGGTAAAATATTTCCAGCAGCTCAAGGGTATTTTGCTTGTACCGGTACCGTAAAAAGTGAGCCAGCTCAAGTTGCCGCCCCACCGTCATATCTTTTGATTTCTTGTATTGCCGTACCGGCACAAACTGATCTTTATTGAGTATGGCAGCGGCCTCGCTCAGCAGGCGCCGGAGTGGTTCAGGACTGTCGGGCTGCAAAAAAACATCCACCAGTTGCTGCATCCCTTTTATAAAATCAAACGCATGTTCCGTAGAATATTTTACGAAAGAATAATCAGGACCATGAAATATTTTGTAGGCCAGTGCGCCGGTTGCGGAAGCATGTTCGGGAATAAGATCGATACTGACGCCATAAAATTTTTCCACCACCATTACAGAACCATTGGTGATCTGCTGCGGCCAGTCGCTTTCTTTTTCAATGATGGCCTGCAGGGTTTGCTGAATGCCCTGTATTTTTTGAATGGTTGCAAGCGGAGTTGAAAAATTAGCCAGCAGTTTCTGCCTGCCGCCGGCCGTAGTGCAAAAATTGAGGCGGTTGAAAACAGAAAATTCATCTTCCACATTCAGTATCGACAGATCAGCCAGCGTGGTTTTATCAATTTCCATAATGGTTATTTAGTTCCTTTCAAACAATAATCTTTTTCCTTTTGTTGATTCGTTCCAGGCAGCGGCACTACCGGCATCATATACCAGGTGACCATTCACCAGCGTTTTTTCAATAGATGCAGGAAACCGGAAATTCTCTAAAGGACTCCACCCGCATTTTGATAAAATATTTTCTTTGGTAACCGTGTAAGGCCTGTAGGGATCAATCATCACCAGGTCGGCATAATATCCTTCCCTTACAAATCCTCTTTCAGCAACCTGGTAGATCACTGCTATATTGTGGCACATTTTTTCGACCACTTTTTCCATTGAAACAGCCCCTTCGTTTACATAATGTAACATCATCAGCAATGAATGCTGTACAAAGGGTACACCGCCATGCGCCTGTTCATAGGGAACTTCTTTTTCAGATAAGAGATGCGGTGCATGATCCGTTGAAATGGAATCAATGAGGTTATCGTTCACAGCCTGCCAAAGGGCCGTTTTGTTATGTGGCGCTTTGATGGCAGGATTACATTTTATTTTATTGCCGAGGCTGGCATAGTCATCGCTGGTGAAATGCAGGTGATGCACACAGGCTTCAGCGGTGATCAGTTTCTCGGCCAGGGGCAGCATATTACCGAACAACTGCAATTCCTTTTCGGTGGTGATGTGCAGGATGTGCAGCCGGCTGCCATATTTCTTTGCCAGTTGTATGGTAAACAGCGATGATTCAAAACATTCAATATCGTCTTTGATGATGGGATGATCAGCCGGTACCAGTTCACGACCCAAAGCTTTGATCCGCCGATAATTTTCCTGCATGATGCGCTCATCCTCACAATGCGTGGCAATGAGCATTTCGCTTTCACTGAAAAGTTTGTTGAGGGTAACCGGACTATCAAGCAACAGGTTACCGGTGGAAGAGCCCATGAAAATTTTGATGCCGCACACCTCGTTTCGTTTGTCGTTGGTGCGCAGGGCTTCATCAGCATTGTTGTTGCTGGTGCCCATGTAAAAAGAATAATTGGCTAGGGAGGATGCGGAAGCCAGGTTGAATTTATCCTCAAGCAATTGCTGGGTAAAAGTGGGGGGAATGGTATTGGGCATATCCATAAAAGAAGTAACACCGCCGGCAACAGCAGCTTTCGATTCCGTATAGATACTTCCTTTTTGTGTGATGCCCGGTTCCCGGAAATGAACATGGTTGTCTATCACCCCCGGCATCATAATTTTTCCTTCTCCATTTATTTCGGTAACTGCTGCTTTTACGGCAATGGAAGGAGCGATCTTTTCAATCCTTTCACCCACCGTCAACAGGTCGGTGATCACCGTTTTACCTTCATTAACCAGTGTGATGTTTTTAAAGAGGTATTTTTGCATATCTTGACGCTTAATAATAGACAATGAACCCATTCAGCTGATATTGGCATGCTTTTTTGCCGACTGAATTTACCGCCGTACAAGTGTGCGACGCCACTGAAGCCCGGTCATGTTCCGGCAGCCTGGCCCAAAAAATCAGTTGAATGAACAACCAAAACAACTACGCAATGCAAATTATTAAAACCTGCTTCAATCTCTTCTTTTTTATTTTACCGGTGGCAGCAATGGCACAAACCACTTACCTGCAGCAGGGAGATAAGGGTTACCAGTTGCTGGAACGGCTGGAGATAAAAGCCAAAACCAATGCTGAACTTAATTTTTCAGGGTTGAAATATTTCAGCAGGAAGACCATGGTATCGGCGGCAGAATCGGTTGACAGCACCTACAAAGCCAACATCGAAACCAACCAGGGCCCCAAGCTCACGCCGGTGGATGCGTATAACCTGCAACGTTTTTACCTGAACAACCGGGAATGGTACCACGGTTCGCAGGATGAGTTTGTAAGCAAGCATCCTGTTCTTAAAACATTTTACAAGTCGCCGGCTAATATGCTGGAGGTGAATACAAAAGATTTTTTCCTGGCGGTAAACCCGATGCTGCAGATCACCTACGGAAAAGAGTCTGGCAATGACCAGGCTATGTTCATGAACAGCCGGGGTATCACGCTCCGCGGCCGTATCGCAGATAAGATCGGGTTTTCAACCACCCTTACAGACAACCAGGAACGGGGACCTGCCTATTTTCAACACTGGATCAATGCTCACCAGGCCGTACCGGGCGTGGGTTTTTATAAAGGCTTTAAGGTAAACGCCGTTGATTATTTTGATGCAAGGGGCTACATCACTTTTTCAGCCACCAAGTACATCGATATCCAATTCGGTCACGATAAAAATTTTATTGGCAATGGCTACCGCAGTTTGTTTTTGAGCGACTGGGGTAACAGCTACCTGTTTTTAAAACTGAACACCCGCATCTGGAAGATCAACTACCAGAACATATTCATGGAGTTGATGCCCACCTTCGACAAATCGGCCGGCGACCGCGTGCTGGATAAAAAATACCAGGTGATGCATCACCTGAGTTATAATATTTCAAAATCAGTGAACATAGGATTGTTTGAAGCCGTCACCTTTGGCCGCAAAAACCAGTTCGACTTTCAATACCTGAACCCGATCATTTTTTTACGCCCGGTTGAAAGTGGCAACGGCAGTGGCGATAAGGCCAAAGTGGGTTTAGACCTGAAAGCCAATATCGGCAGGAAACTGCAACTGTACAGCCAGTTGCTGTTGGATGAATTTGTGCTGGATAAACTGAAGAATGATAAAAACAATTACGTGAACAAGTTCGGTTACCAGTTAGGTGCTAAGTACATCGATGCCTTTGGTATTGCCAACCTGGACCTGCAGGGTGAGATCAACCGCGTGCGGCCATTCACTTATTCACATTATGATTCAGTATCAAACTACACGCATTATAATCAACCCATGGCACATCCGCTGGGTGCCAACCTGCAGGAGTTTATCGGCATTGTTAAATACCAGCCGCTGAAAAAATTATATTTCTATGCAAGAGTGATCTATTATTACCAGGGCCTGGACAGTGCGGGGTATAATTTTGGAGGCAATCCTTTCCGGCTGTACAATGAAGGAAAGCCGCCGGTTGATCCCAGCGATCCCTTTTCGCCTCAACGGCTGAGCGGGTTTGCAGTTGGCGGGGGCATGAAGGCCACCTGCCTCAATGCCTTACTACAACTGAGTTATGAGCTGCGGGAGAACCTGTACATCGACCTCAGCTTCCAGCGCCGTACCTACAAAGTGCCACTGCAAACGTCGTTGAATGATAACAGCAACCTGTTTACTGCAGGCATACGACTGAACATGTTTAAGCGGGTGTACGATTTTTAGTGCGCTTGCTGCGAAGCATTTATTTTATTTTTCCTTTCAGGCGGTGTTTTCGTTTGTGCGGCAATGGTTGTGTGGTGCGCTTTTTAAAGTCATCCGAAATCACGCTTATGTTTCCATCCACTTCCAGCATGGCCAGGTCAACATGATCTACACTTTCCACGCCATGCTCCCTGACGGCGGCCAGTAATTCATCCTCCGTGATCTCGGCATGTGCCAGGTTGGCCACCTGCACTTTACCCTTGTACACCAGCAGCAACGCCTTTCCTTGCAGCCATTCACTCGCAACTTTGTGTTTATATAAAGTGCGTTTCAAAATATAGTTTACGGTAAACAGCGAAATGGCGGCTACAAGTCCGCCCGGTAAAGAATTATCAGGCCCCACCATCGCATTTTGCACTGAGTTACTGATGAGTAAAATAAACACCAGGTCGATCACCGATAACTGGGCCAGTTCTTTTTTGCCAAAGATCCTGATAGCGATGATCACAAAAAAATAAACAGCGATGCTGCGAAGAATGATCTGAACGTAGTTGTTTGCAAAGAACTGGTGCATATAAAATTTTTATTTTGCTTCAAACCATACCGGTGTGTTGTTGTTCCAGTCGCCATTGTAGTTAATGGTAAGTTCCTCTCCTGCTTTCACCTCCCTTACTGTTTTGATGAGGATGTTGTCGGTTTCATAATCCATGAAATAATCACAATTGCTTTCATAGTTGTGGTTGTACATTGGCACCAATCCAAGCGCCATCGCACATTTTTCTTTTGCCTCTCCCCATTCAAAAATATAATCGTGCAGCAGGGTTTGATCAAGTAATTTCCTGTCGGATGCTTCCATTACAATTACAGGAGCCACTTCTATCACGGTATCTGCCGGAATATATTTTTTGGTGAACACACCCCTGCCCATATTTTCTGTAACTGCCACCAGCAGGTAAGGTTTCAACATAACAATTTATTAAAGTGAATTGAAGTATTTTTGATGAATACCGGGGTGCCTGATGTTTGTGATCATTCACCAAACGGATATGACGTTAAAATTAATCAGAATATTTCACTAACAACGGGTACGAATGTCATTGGAACTCGACGATATATCATTACAGGAACGCTTTCTTGAAGTGGTGGGTACCGAAGATAAACTCCAGATAAAGGAATTTCTGAACCACCAGAACATCAGTGATGTGGCTGACCTGATCTATGAAAACGAAGACTACGAAACACAGATCATCAGCCATCTTTCCATGCACCGGGCAGTGAGTGTTTTTAAGATACTTGAATTGCCGGTGCAGAAAAGGATCATCAAAGACCTGCCTGCATTTACCTCTGCGGAACTGCTGAATGAATTGCCGGCGGATGACCGTACTTCTTTTTTAAGCGAACTCTCCAGCAACGTGGTGAGAGAACTGGTGAAAACTCTTGACCCTGAAGAACGTAAGATCACCTTGTCGTTGCTGGGATACCCTGAAGACAGTGTGGGGCGGCTGATGACACCAGATTATATCTACGTGTATGAAAAAGATACAGTGGCAGATGTACTCAACACCATCCGCAAGTATGCTAAAAACAGCGAAACCATTGATGTGATCTATGTGATCAACGACAAAGGCGAATTGCTTGATGATATCCGCATCAAGGATTTTATCCTCGCTTCTCCCGACACCACGGTTACCGACCTGATGGATGGCCGCTTTATTGCACTGCATGTGGAAGACGACCAGGAAGTGGCCAACGAAGCTTTCAAAATGAATAACAGGGTAGCCTTGCCCGTTGTAAGCCGCAGCAACAAACTGCTCGGCATTGTTACCATTGATGATGTGCTGTGGGTAGCCAACGAAGAGTTCAGTGAAGACATCCAGAAGATTGGTGGTACCGAGGCGCTGGATGAACCCTATCTCGATATTTCATTGTTCAGGTTATTCAAAAAAAGAGTGGGCTGGCTCATTGTGTTGTTTCTTGGCGAAATGTTGACCGCCACGGCCATGAAATATTTTGAAGGAGAGATACAGAAATTTGTGGTATTGGTATTATTTATCCCGCTCATCATTTCCTCGGGTGGCAACACCGGCTCGCAGGCTTCCACCCTCATTATACAGGCCATGGCAGTGGGTGAAATCAATATTGCCAACTGGTGGCGGGTCATCCGCCGCGAATTCATACAGGGGCTGATGCTTGGTTCGGTACTCGGGTTTATCGGTTTTATCAGGGTGGTGATCTGGTCAAATATTTCACCGGGCGTGTACGGCCAGCACGAAATTCGGGTAGCCTTTACCGTTGGGTTTGCGCTGCTGGGAGTGGTGTTGTGGGGAACATTAAGCGGCTCTATGTTGCCAATCCTCATCAAGCGCCTCGGCGGTGACCCTGCCGTTAGCTCTGCTCCCTTTGTAGCCACCCTGGTGGATGTAACCGGGCTGGTGATTTATTTTTCTGTAGCCTATCTTTTCCTGCAAGGTATCCTGCTTTGATGATCCCGGGAACGCAACCATAGCTTACGTGCAGGCTGCAGCTTTCTGAGTTAATAATGTTTCACTGCATGGTGGGCTGTGAGGTAAGCCGATGATCCCAAAGCAAATTCAGGTTGCCCGGGCAGGCGCCGCAAAAAAACACATCCCTGAACCGCTAACGGGTATTAATGTAAATCACAGGTAGTAAAGTATGCCCAACAATTAGCCGGTTAACACAAAACTACAGCCACGACACCCGGTTCAGTTGCAGCGGCTATAAAAAAAGGTAAAACAGTTTTACTCAACCGTTACAGAAAAAGAGATCATGCGGGAATATATCTGGTCAACGTTACTGCTGAAACGCAGGCTGGGATTGCGTTGGTGCAGGTTGGCCAGGCCCCAGTTCACCCGCAGCTCCGGCGTCATTACAAAGTAGGGGAAATAAATATGAAAGCCCATGCCGCATTCAATGCTGTAATCAAAGGCTTTGGTCTTTATTAATTCTTCCGCATTTTTTTTGTTGGCATTGGCTGCCAGGTCATAATCCAACCTGCCCCCACCGGTAACAAATACTTTCATATTACCAATGCGGTCGCTGCTGAATTTCAGCAATAGAGGAAAGCTGAGCGTAATGCCTTGTATTTTTTTGATGGTTACCGCACTTTCATCTAAAAACGGGTCAAACTTCGTCATGGTATATTCAAAAGCCTTCTCAGTAAAAGTGAGGTTTAATGGGTAGGCCCGCACATCCCAATGTTCGCCCAGGTTCAGGTTTACCAGCCAGGCCAGGTTAATACCGGTATTGTTGATACTTTCAATCACCGCAATGCTGTCGTTGGCCGCTGTTAAAAACTGGGGATGATGGGTGAAGCTGTAGTGTGATTTATTCAACCGGAGGTTGAGCCCGAAATGATACAGTTTATCATCATGATAAGG
>CAYVLT010000028.1:0-29164 GCA_964452405.1 uncultured Ferruginibacter sp. | reverse complement strand
GTCTGCCAGTATTGCATGGTATCCGATCAGTTCACCGGTATTCGCTACATAGATAATCTGTTCCCGTCCGTCTTTATCGATCTTATATTTTTTTACCCTTCCTTCGGTGATGTAAAAAATGCCCGACGGAGCGGCGCCTTCACGGAACAGGATTTCGCCTTTATTGTAATATTGTTCGGTTTGGTGAGCGGTAAGGATCGCTACATCTGCTGCAGGCAAATCTGCTAAAATGGAGCCGCTTTTAAAGTCCCATTTGTCGATTGGAAATAACCCCCTGATGCTCATCTTGCGGACAAATGTACAATTTCAGGAGTTGATAAATATCACATTTTTGATTGACAAGGTTTACCGCAATCATCTATACTGCAGGATATCTTTGAACCCATGCAAATTCCGTCGGGACTTCCACACGACCTATACTATACTGTTGATCATGAATGGATAAATTTTCAGGGAATGTTGGCTTTTACCGGGGTAGCTGCCATTAAGCTTGCTGGTTTTGATGAGGTGCAGTTTGTTGTGCTTCAACAGTTGCAGGGTTTCAGAAGGCAGGGGGAGGTGTTGGCGGCGCTTAAATGCCGGGGCAGGGAAGTAAAGGTACACATGCCGGTAGATGGGAATATCATAGCCGTAAATGAGGAGGTACTATATACCAATAGCCTGCTGAATGCAACCGATGGAAGCTGTTGGATAGCCCAGCTGTTTCCGTCGAAACCATATCAGCGAACGGGCCTGATCTCTTCATTTGAATACAACCGAATCATTCATCCGGGAAAACAGCCGGTATATTCAATTCAACAATCGCCTGATGGAACTAATAAAAAAGAGTACAGTAACTGAGCGATGGTTTGAGACGGATGTGCAGTTTAACAGGCTTTATCCTCTGCCAATCCAGCAGCTCGCCGGGCGCCATTGGACCCCACTTAACGTTGCAAGAAAAGCAGCCAGGTACCTGGCTGCCGAACCAGGGGTGAGCGTACTTGATATTGGTAGTGGTGTTGGAAAATTCTGTTTAAGCGCAGCACATTTCAAACCGAATGCCACCTATTTTGGAGTAGAACAGCGGCAACGTTTGATTGATGCGGCAGAAAACGCCCGGGATATATTGGGCTTCAGCGATGTATGGTTTATTCATGGCAATTTCACCCAGATTGACTTTGGTGCTTTTAACCATTTTTATTTTTATAATTCTTTCTATGAAAATCTCTCAGGTACTGAACGGATCGATGAGAGTATCGCGTATTCTGCAGAACTGTATCATTACTATCACAGGTACCTGTACATGCAGCTTGCCGGCATGCCGGCAGGAACCAGGGTTGCAACGTACTACAGTTTGGAAGATGAACTACCGCCGCAATATCATATTGTAGGCGCAGAGTTTGATAACCTGTTAAAGTTCTGGATTAAGATATAGAAAAAAATAACAGCTGTAGCCTCTGAAACCCCTTTTTACATCCAATGATATGTGGTGGGAGGATGTGTTCTGAGAAACCAGATCCACCCTGGAGGACACTGTGCATTGTTTATGGGTGCTGTCGAAAGACAGCATCCTTTTTGCTCAACTACGTAGTAAATCATGACGGCCTTAATAAAAGCATACAGCATAACACTAACCGATAAGATATTAAAAGCTTCGTCGCAGGACGAAGTAAAATGTCTCTGCGACGCTTCCATCCTTTGGCTTAAACAGCAGGGAATGATGAATGCGGACATCGTTCTGTTCGCTGAAGAAGCGATCGGGGCATTGCGATACAAAAAGCTGGCGAACAGCGTTATTGTTCAGTGGAGTTGTGTAACTGCTGCCCGGGTTTACCTCAACCGGATAATTGATCAATACCGTTTAAACAGGAAATAACTACCTATGTTCAACCCTACGTTACTGGATACACTAAAAAGCTATAACAGACAGCAATTTTCAAAAGACCTGATGGCGGGAGTAATTGTTGGCGTGGTTGCATTGCCACTTGCCATAGCCTTTGCCATCGCATCCGGTGTTTCGCCTGAAAAAGGTTTGTACACAGCAGTGATTGGGGGATTTATTATATCAGCACTTGGTGGAAGCAAAGTACAGATTGGCGGCCCAACCGGTGCATTCATTGTGATTGTATATGGTATTGTACAGCAATACGGCGTTGATGGATTAATTATAGCCACGTTGCTGGCAGGAGTGATGCTGATCGCGATGGGATTTGCCAAACTCGGTTCAGTGATTAAGTTTATTCCACACCCGCTCATCATCGGGTTTACCAGCGGCATTGCTCTTATCATTTTTTCATCCCAGATGAAAGATTTCTTTGGGCTGGGAATGGGAACTGTACCGGCAGCCTTTCTTGATAAATGGGCAGCATTTATTGAGCATATCAATACTATAAACGTATATGCTGTGGTAATGGCAGCCATTACTGTACTAACGGTTTTTTGGTGGCCGCGTATCACGTATAAAGTACCAGGGTCTCTTATCGCAATTGTGCTGACTACAGCAGTTGTTCAATGGCTGCATCTTCCTGTAGAAACAATCGGCAGCAAATTTGGCAATATCCCATCCAGCCTGCCGCAACCCCAATGGCCGCATCTTGATGCAGAAGTGATTAAACACCTTATCCGGCCGGCATTTACCATTGCTTTATTGGGCGGTATAGAATCATTGCTCTCTGCGGTGGTAGCAGACGGGATGACGGGTGGTCATCATCGGTCCAACACGGAACTGATTGCCCAGGGTGTTGCCAATGTAGGCACTGCAGTTTTTGGAGGCATACCGGCCACCGGTGCCATCGCCCGTACGGCCACCAATATTAAAAACGGGGGACGTTCACCGGTTGCGGGTATCATACATTCCCTAACTTTATTACTGATTATGCTGTTTATCGGCAGATGGGCCGCATTGATACCAATGGCAACGCTTGCAGGGATTCTTGTAGTAGTTGCTTACAATATGAGTGAATGGGAACATTTTAGTGCAATGCTCAAAGGTCCCAAAGGTGATGTTGCAGTGTTGGTCACTACTTTTTTATTAACAGTACTCATTGATCTTACCGTGGCCATTGAAATAGGTATGGTGCTGGCAGCGTTCCTTTTTATGCGAAAGATGATTCGATTCAGTGATGCACGGTTGCTTACCAGTGACATGGCTGGTGACAGCCCGCAGTCGCTGGCAGTTGATAATTACGTTTTGCCTGCGGGGGTGGAAGTATTTGAAATTTCGGGTCCGCTTTTTTTTGGAGCAGCGTATAAGTTTAAAGAAGCGATCCGCGTGATAGAAAAACCACCCCAGGTACTGATCATCCGGATGCGACAGGTGCCTATTATTGATGCTACGGGAATAAAAACCATTGAAGAAGTGCAACGGGAAACACGGAAAGGAGGCACCAAACTCATACTTTCAGAAGTGAATAGTGAACAGGTTAGGGACGAACTAAAGAAAGCGAGGTTGTTATTTGCTATTGGGAAGGCGAATGTTACCGAAACATTTGAACAGGCACTTGTGCGGGGAAGGGTAATAGTGGAGCAGTAGCGTTTGTGAGCTAACAGGATACCAGTTGTTTTTAACCAGGATACATCAATTCTAACAAATTAAATATTCCAGGATGATAAACTTCGAAATTGAATCACTGAAAGTTGCCGATAAGCTGAAACAGGTATCAGGCTATCTTGAATGTGAAAATGTGGTGATAAGGAATATAAAGCAGTTGGTGGTTGCTGGAAATGGAGTTCCTAATATAGAGGTTTATTTAAAAAAATTACTGAGTTACTTTGAAAATCAAATGGGGCAGAATACCAACTACAAGGATAGTATTAACTACCTACATGCTGCTACTTTTGTACGAACATTGATTACGACCCCCTACTGGCATAGCTGGATAAGTACAATTGAATAATTAATACAAGTATGCTACTTGGAGAAATGAACTACTAATGAGAAGGTATACAATCGGCTCAGTTTAATATTATATCTCTTTTTTCTTTACAAATACTGATCAGGTTTTCTTTAGTCAGGATGTGATGGACGCTTGCTATTTCCGTCCCCGCATTTAAAATTTGTGATTTTAATTCTGTGTTCATGACATTCATGTTTCTCATTTGTACAAAGCTTGCCTGACGGACAGGGATGAGATAATTGCAATTTTACAGGCTTTGCTAAAGAAATAGTGTTTACACTTACAGAATGAGGCCCCCGGAAGCAGAGCCCTGGCTATTTTAATTGTAAAAAGGCAAAAGTTTTTTCTCTGCCTGGTAAATTATTACAAAAGAAACTTTATCTTAGTATTAACCCTTAATGGTTTATCCCACCAATTAAGTAGCGTCCCCAAGCAATGGCAGTTTACCCGCCACTACACAGGGCCAGCAATTTTCAATTTTTCATTTACCTGTTTTTGCGGAAGCAACTTTATGCGTCACTGTGAGTGAGGGCGGCGAAGCCTTGAGCGAACCGTCGATTGCAATAGGGAATGATGAGATAGTTTAGATAGAGGGCATTGCGTTTTTTGTGTTATTGTAGCCCGGAAAAACCTCGTATTTTGTATTTTTGATATTTAAAAACGCGATTCCGTTTTTAGCGTATTTTTAGCCGATTTCTCTATGAATAAACCTGTTGTAAAAATTACAGGTGAAAGGGTATCGGGAGAAAACTGCGTATATTAAAGAGTTGGCAGCAATGCAGTAAAAGCTCTAAGATGATTACAAAACTTGAATTTTTCAAAATACGAGCTGAAATTCAAAACAGTTTACGCACTGCATTTGATTTGGCTAAACGAAAATCTTCAGACTCGGACTACATTTTATTTCTTGCAAACGCTCAATTTGTTGAAGAAAAACCTTCCCAATGGAGTCCATACTCTTTAGATAATAGAGAAGATATGCTCGAGGACGATTCAAGATATGATTTCTTTCTTCAGTTTATGAGAGTATTTTATTCTTTTCCCAAATGGAGGCCAAGGGTAAAAGACGATAAACTGCGAATGAATCTTGAGTTAATGATTTACAGCCATCTTTGGGAATCTAAGTCTTTTTTAAAACAATTATCTAGGTTAGCAAAGCTTACAAATCAAAAAGGATATGATTGGTATGCTAAAATTCCTGAAATGACTAAATGGAAATTCATTCTTTCTATAAGAGATACTTTTGAATTAGAAGGTCTATCCCTATCCAATGTGATCAAAAATGGTTTCCATACTTCTTTAAGAAATGCTTTTGCTCATTCTCAGTATTCTATCAATATGGAGGCCAAGCTTGTTCATCTTTACACTTTTAAAGGAGATGCTTCTTGGGATATCCCACACATATCTTTCGATGAATGGTCTAAACGATTTGTTTATTCCACTATTTTGTCTTATGAGCTGACAGCTTTTTGGATGGACAGGAGACGTAAAATTGTAGATGATTTTGGCACTAATAAATTCGAAATAATTTTCCCTATTTCAAAATCAAAATCTGCAGTTCGAAAAATCTCTTATAATGAGGCGCATGATATGTTTTCATTTTCTTAAGCACTGCTGCCAACAAAAGTATTGCCAAAAGCGGGGCAGAAGGAATAACAATCATCAGCAAATCGCTATTGTGCACCATCTGGGCTTGACGTAATTCTGCTCATCAATTTGTTGTTAACTTCAACTTTTTAAATCATTATTCGGCTGCAGTTCCGGGCGGACACAGCAACAAATATCCCGCCTTCGGCAATACTCGGTCGTTGGCAGCAAGCAAATGTGACAACCAGTAATCACAACTAATATCTAAACTCAAATTTTATGAAAGGACTTTTTTTCATTTTGACACTTTTATCAACAGCTTCTCTTTTCATAGGTTGCGGAAACTATAAACAGGAGTATGACATTTGTCCAACATGGATGGGAAAACCCACTAAGTTGACAAGTGTTGAATTATCAAGCATGTCAAACATTGTGACAAAAGGCGGTTACGCTTTTACTTTCAATCCACTTTTCTTGCCTTTCGGAATAAAATGGAACTACGACAGGGGCTTGTATGTTGAGTACTCTAACGACGAAAAAATTTTAACTCCAATCGGAAGTGTTGGATTAGAATATTCTGTATCAACAGGTACAACAGTAAACGGAATTACTGTCAAAAAAGGCGACTTCCTTGTTTCCATAATTGACAAGAAAAAAGGAGAAAAGCAATTATTTAAAATAGAGGGCTATAGCCGTCTTAAAGTAATTCTGTCTGGAGAAACTCAAATAGATGCTCAAAGCGGAATTGTTGAAATAGACGCCACTAATTCAATCATCAAGCAAATTAATTTTTACGATAACTCAAAGGCAATTTTATTTAACTCAACAGCTAAAACAGTATCGTATAAAATTGAAGTCGGCAATCAAAATTATAACTCCAACACGATTTCATACAAATGCGAAATACCCTCAAAGGCTTATGTAAAAGTTCCAATGGACGATTTGAATGGTTGGGTTGACGCTACGGTTTTTATTAGAGTAAATAACGACAAAGCCAACAATGACACATATAGCGAGCAGAAAAAAAAGATTGCTTATGGTGACTTCTGCGAAATACAAGAAAATTTGAATGGCGAATTACAACTCATAAAGTCAACTCAAATGGAAAGGAATAACGCACCCAAACATTGACTTGCCTGCTGCCAACAATCGGTTTGGCAAAATGGCGGCTGGACGGAAGATCAATCGACGACATAACAAAGCCAGGCAGTGGTTCTGGCTGGACGATCTACTTTGAGCATTTAATTTTAACTTCAACAACTGTAACAAATCAGCAGCGGTTCCGGGCGGACGGAATTCTAATATCGCCACTTCGCCAAGCCGTTGCACGTTACCGGAAACCCTATAAAGACCCCGTAGTCATAACTAGCCAACCAATATAGCCAAGTTAAAATTAATCAGTCAGCACAATATTAAAAACTCTTTTACAATATGGAATCGTTAGAAACAATTAATTCATTGCACAATTTAAATTTGGGGATTTCGCCAAACGAATGTGATATAGCAATTGTTTCAATTGATTATGCGGGAACACCAGGGATGTTAAATTCGTTAGTATTAAAAGAGTATGGTTATTCAATAGATGACTTACCTAAACAAAGTCAGTTAGAATATGGTTTTGGTACAATTACAGATAAAACAAGAAAGTCAATAATATTTGTCGTAACAGTTAAAGGAGAGAATACAATTGAAAACCTCGAAAACAATTTATATAGAGCACTTATAGAATTTAGAGGTTGGATACGAGATAAAAAAACTTGGCTTCCTTTAATGGGAACTGGTGCCGGAGGACTGTCATTAGATGAAAGTTATTCCATAACGGCAAGAACTATTAATAGGTTTCAAGAGGAATATCCAACAGATACTACATTTTCAATTTCCATTCCAAATACTCCAGAAGGCAAAAAGCTAATCAGTAAGCTTAGTGTAACACAATCAAATGAAAATCTGGATGCAGAATATTTCGTAAACGCATTTAAAGGGAAATTTTATTTAGTTGGTTCCATATGGGACAGAGAAGACCAATTGCCACGATTTTTTCAAGAAAGGATATGGGAAAAAGGACATGAAGACGAGAGTTATTCAAAATTGATTAGTCAGGTAAAAAAGAATGATATTCTGATTATCAAATCCACTTACGCATCTGGCAGCATAAGTTATCTAAGAATAAAAGCTTTCGGAATTGTAATTGAAAGTATAGAGGAGGGTTCAACACTTTCTGTCGATTGGAAAATAAAAGACATTTCAATCGATGTAGAGAATCTAGGTTTTTATAGAAATACAATTCATGAAGCTCCCCCTGATGATGTTATAATTATTTTATCAAGGGTAGACAAGGGCTATTGGAAAGAACTTGTACCCACGACAACTATAAATCCAAAGAAAGAAACTATTGCTGGTTTAGTTAGTGATTCCGATAAAGGAATCGATTATTTGGATATAACAAAAGATGTAAATGCTTTTGCCAGAGTTGTTTCTGCAAAAAGTTTTGAACCACCTTTAGCAATTGCTTTGTTTGGCAAATGGGGTTCGGGTAAGAGTTTCTTTATGCGAAAACTAAAGGAACAAACCTCTAAACTCTCATCAAACAAAACAGAAGGAATTTATTGTGAGGGCATTGCCCATATTCATTTCAACGCATGGTCATACATGGATTCAAACCTATGGGCAAGCATTGTTACAAAAATTTTTGAAGAGTTAAACGAATACATATCCGAAAACCGTAAAGTAGAGATTGAAAAAAAGGAAATTGAAAAACTGCTTACAGACAAACTTTCAATAGCGAAGGAAGAAATCGGAATACTTGAAAGCAAAAAAGAATCAGTTGTTCTTCAAATCAATTCTCTGGAAGAAAAAAGGAAAACGATTACTAAAGAGTTAGATGAAAATATAAGAAAAGTAAAGACAGATACAGTTTGGCAAATAATAGAAACCGCAGACAAAGAGTTTAATGCAAAAGAAAAAATTCTGACTGCACTAAAGGAAAATGATTCTTTAATAAAAACAGA
Source organism: uncultured Ferruginibacter sp. (assembly GCA_964452405.1). Lineage (GTDB taxonomy): Bacteria > Bacteroidota > Bacteroidia > Chitinophagales > Chitinophagaceae > Ferruginibacter. Next base: position 20,694 of record CAYVLT010000028.1, on the reverse strand, counting down.
ATCGGAATTAAAAACTATTATTCCCGAAAAGTATTGGAACGACCCTGAAAAAACATATCAACTTGCAAAGTCAAAATTTACTTTTCTCAAAGAATATTTCAGAAAGGATAAAATTCAATCTAACTTAATTTGGCTTGTGGTTATTTTAGCAATCATAGCTTTTACTCCTCTCATCCTTGAACTACTTTCGCTACAAATAAGCAAGACGAATTTTCTTATCCCTCAAGCTGCACTTTCATTGCTCATAACGGGTGGTGCGATTTGGAGAAGGGCTGAAACTGTTTATAATCAATTGCAACCAGTGATTGCATCTTTTTGGAAAGTAAAGGAATCTCACGAAAGCAAGATTATGGAAGCAAAAGCGAAATTTGAGCAAGAAGAAAAAGCATTAAAGCTTGAAATTGAAAAAGGAAAATCCGAAGTGCTTTTAATTCAAGAACAAATTCAAAAAGCTGAAACGATTAAAACCGATTTGGACTTTAGAATCAATAATGCTTTTGCTACAGAAGCACTTTACTCTTTCATTGACAGGCGTTCAAAGAGTGAGGATTATAAAAAGCACCTTGGTTTAATATCAATTATCCGCAGAGATTTTGAAATACTCAATGACTTATTCACCGACCATAATCAAGAAGCAGAGAAAATTAAAAATGCAAAAGAGTTCAAAGACAAATTCAAAAAGCCACTTGAAAGAATCATTCTCTACATTGACGATTTAGACCGTTGCCCCGAAGAAAATGTTGTGCAAGTTTTGGAAGCAGTAAATTTATTGATGGCCTTCCCTTTGTTTGTGGTGGTTGTGGGAGTTGATTCCCGCTGGGTAAAAAATGCCTTAATAAAAAAACATGCACTTCAATTCACAGGCAAACTACACGGCAATGAAGCACTTGACACTAATCTTGAAATGATTGAACCTTCCAACTATTTGGAGAAAATCTTTCAAATTCCATTTCATTTGAAAGATGCAAAGGATACAAGTGTGAAAGACATGATTAAGAAGTTGGCTCAAAGCAAATCAAAGATTACAGGACATGTTGAAGCAGGTTATGTTGAGGAAGGATATGTAGAAACTACTACAGCTGATAGTGACAAAGGAAATATTCCTTCAGATACTAATTCTTCTTCAAGTAGCACAATGGACACAATTCTTATTGATAAGCCGGAAGCATTGATATTGACAGACGAGGAAATTGCATTGATGCAAGACATGTCGGAAGTAATAGGCAATAATCCAAGAGCAATAAAACGCTTTGTCAATATTTATAGAATAATAAAGGCACACGAGGAGTTTGACTATGAAGCAGATTCAACTAATCAAGAACTTTCGGTAATTTTATTTTTGCTTGCATTACCATTAGGCGACTACAGAAAGCTCCTACCATCATTTGAAGAATACATTGAAGACGAAGAAAATAGTTTGAAACAGCTTACACTTTATATGCAATCAGTTCACAAGGTTGAGGACTTTGATAATTTAAAACACCAATTAGATGTTACACTTTCGGTAAAACCAAGTTTTGGAATTCTACAAAGGACACCAGTAGGAATTCTAAAAAAGCACAATGCTTTTATCAGAAGATTTACCTTTAAGCAATTGTAACGCTATTACGTTACCTGCAAGGCTATGGCGACAGTGCTAAAGTTGGACGAAAATACCATTACTTTAAAATTTGAAAAGCTAAAAGCAATCTAAAACCAAAGTTTGTGCTGACATTGACTTTATCCAAATGTACCCAAACTTTACTCTTCACCGGAACAATGAGCAAATAGCAATTGTAGAAGAATTTTTAAAATAATGAGAAAAAGAGGAAAAAAAATATCAGAAGGAGTGTGTTATTCAAGAGCAAACTACCATTTAATAAATGGAAGCGTTAAAAAAAGGAATATTGCATTCTTTAAATTGAAACGAGATTTACAATTTTCGGAGTTGTGTAATGCTGTAGATTTTCTCACGAATAATCTTCATAAATCACGAAAAGAACAACTGCTTGGCAAACCGCTTCCTGAAAATTATTCGGAATTGGGAGCTTTAAAGGAGTCGCCAATATTGGGACTTTATGCAGAAGGAAAATTAGCGCCTGTTGAGTTGGCCTCTGAATTAAATTTGGTTTTAATTGGGATAAGAAAATATAAATATCAAATTAATCTCTTTCTCAAATACAAAGAGGCATATGAAACGTATCTACTTATCGGAGATTATTTAAATGCTGAAAAACAATTATCCAAAATAGAAAATGAAATTTGCTTTTCAATATGGAGTTTAGAAAACCGATTTGTTTTGAAGGAATTATCAGGTAAAGCCTCAGAGAACAAAGAATTTCTTAGTCAATTCAATGAAACTAACAAGTCAAAAGGTATAACTAAATATCTTGCGCATTATTTAAGCTTAAGAGCAGAACATTCTCTTTCAATAAATCGGTATTTCAATGATTTAAAACTTTCACTTAGTAATTTAAAGTATACTGACACAAGAGAAGCATTTCAAAATTATTACAGATTTAAGCTGACTTTTCTAAATCATATTGATTTTAATAACTATGGTGAAATAATCGCTTTAGATTTTGATCATAGCATAATTGATAGATATTTAAATCTCACAAAAGTTTTGACTAATCTTTTTGCTGTGTCGAATTATCTTGATGAGCCTAAAGAAAAGAAGATTGCTTTGAAAAACTATCTTCAAAATCGTATCAACTATATACTAAGAAAAATAGACGACCCTCTTTTATATAAATTAAAACTGCTTTCTGGCGAGGCAATATTTCCTGCATTTGATATCAAAAAAAGTCAACAAGAGATTGAAATAATAGACAATTATACAAGTGGACTGTATGATATTGCTGAAAAGGAACTTCAAAAACTTTTATTAGCTACCCCCACACAGTTTGATTTGTATGTGCTTTACATTAAGTCTTTGATTTATCAGAAAAAAGGCTTTGTCCCCTTAGGTAACACCAAAAGTGTTCAAAATGAGATTTTGAATGACTTGTTTAAGATTATATCTGTAAAAACAAATCCCGACCAAGCTGCAATGAATTTACTCAGGATAGCAAACAATATAACTAGTTGTTATTTGAGTTATGGAATAACTGATTTTGTTTACTTTCAAACACAAGGAAAACAGGAGAGGAAATTACTTTCAAGAATTTCATATAACATAGCCAATCCCATTATTTACGATATTTTTTCGCATGATGCGGACAAGTTGAATTTTTTAAATATGCTTTCAGAAAAATTCCCTAACTCTATAACAGTGGAATTCTTTCAGGAACGATTAAAAGGACTAGATCATTTAATAAAGTATGAAAAGAAAATCCCCGAGGGAAAATTCAAAGTTGAACTTGCGAAAAAGTATCAAGAGAAGAAAGATTTTCTGAATGCTTCAAAAGAATGGGAATTTTTAATTTCAAATTATAAGGATACAGCTCCCATCTTGGAAACAGCTATCATTAATTTGTTTCAATGTTATTTGAAATTAGATCAGCCCAATAAGTGCATTGACTTATTTGTAGAAAGCTTTTTTTCTAATAACCACATTGTTGCAAAAATTGAAGTAAGGGATTTGTTGAATAAAATACATTCTAACAAATTCCGAAATGTAAATAAAGGAATAAACTTGCCAATATTCTACACAATTGTTGATGCAGATGTAATTGAAACTCAACTTGCTTTTGAATTGTTTAATAATTCATTAGGGGTTGAAAAACCAACTGATTTGATAAGCAGAATTGACGATTTCGATGAAAGAAAATTTATGTTTTTCATAGAGCATACTTGCAGCCCTAAAATATTAATGCACTCTACATCTTTTGAAAATTCAAAAGAACGATTGGAAGAAAGATTATCAATCACAAACTTCATTAGAGAAAAGAATCCTAAAAACAAAAATATAATTTCCGAAATAAAAAGCATACAGAATATACTCGTAATTCAACAGGGGCTAATTGACCTTGACGAAAGCAAAATATATGTAAATGAACAAGGAATAATTGAAAATGAACTACAAGATTTTCAAGCTATTTATGACCGGTTTGAAATTATATCCGGTATTACAGATAAAGGTAAACTGCTAATATTAAAAGATGGGGCATTAACAACATATTCGTCACAGGAAAATACTGAACTTGAAAAAATTGAATACTCTAATAACCCTGTTTTTGATATATATATGGAATTATTCAATGCGGTAAAGGACAAGTTCCTTAACAGCAAATTTGGAATTGTTGCATATTTAAGCACAAGAATAAGACACGGAGTTTTAGTTGGAGAATTAAGACCAATTTTTGAAACACATAATTTGATTACTTTAAAAGAAGGAAATAGTTCAACGTATCGAAGAAATAATTACTGGGACTTCGTTTACAGCAGCTTTCCTCACGACAAAAAGGAACAAGTTCAAATTATCTTAAGCGATTTTGCCAGTAAAATTGATGGTGTAATATTTGACTTAATTAAAAAGCATCTTCAAGTATATAAAGGTGAGGTAAATGAAGAAGGTTGGTTTAATTACGAGTTTGACTTAAATCAGTTATGGTATCATTCAATAGCAGCAATATATAGTGAAAGTTTTGAAGAATTTGTGCAAGGTATATTTGGCGTTTTATGGCAAAGAACTGATGAAAACTTGAAATTCATTAGAGAGAAAATACAAAATGATATTCTCAATCAATTTAATACTTATTTTGATGAATTAGAAAGAGAAATCATTACTCAATTAGGTGAAAACAATAGTGAATTAATAAGGAAAGCAATAAAAGATTGTTCTACTGAAATACAAACTGTAATCAAAAAAATAAGTAGATGGTTTAAACGCAGCGAAATCAAGGCGGCGGATTTTAAGTTATCAGAGTTAATAAATATTGTAGCCGAATATACAAGTAAAAGTAGTTGGCAAAAGAGATTACAACTAACTAGAGAGATAAATTTTGATTGCAATATAAAAGGTGAATATAAAACTCATTTTGCAGACTTAATAAGGATTTTTCTTGAAAACATAATAAAACATTCAAGTGAGGATACCTTTGAGTTAAAGTGTAAAATTTCCTCCCAAATTGAGCACGAAAGTAATCTGAAAATTACAATAGATAATGACATTACCAACAAAAATTCTTATGCGGAATTAAGGTCAATTTGGAATGGCAACACTCCTGATACGGATAAACTAATAAATGAAGGGAAGTCAGGGTATCATAAAGCATTTAAAATATTGACATCTGACTTACGATGTTCAAAAAATGAGTGTTTGAAAACAAGTATTTCAGAAGATGAAAAACAATTTTCTGTTTTACTTTCTATTGATATAAAAGACTTGAAATTATGAAAATACTATTCATAGAAGACCACCCATTAAAGCAGGCTCAGATAAGCAAGTTTTTATCAGAAAAATTTCCTTATAGTCAAATCCAAATTAAAAGCTCTTATATAAGTGGCTTAAAAGAACTTATTAAAAATCACCATAATTATAATGTCCTTCTCCTGGATATCAGCATGCCAAACTACGATATTTCATCGGAGGATAGTGGTGGTGACTGGATGCCACTGGCAGGAAAGAATATTTTGAAAGAAATGTATTTGCGTGATATACCTACTAAGGCAATAGTTATTACAATGCACGGTAGTTTTGATGATGGAACAAAAATCACAGAGCTTGATAACGATTTGCAAAAAGGATTTGCTGAAAACTATATTGGTTATGTGTATTATTCGCAAATAAATGAAGATTGGAAAAACAAACTTTGCCAATTACTCAATACTTTGAAAAATGATAAGGATTTTAATAGTTGATGATTTACAAAGCAAGAGAGATAAGATTGTAAAAACCATTCTTGATAATCACGATATACTTGAAAACAATATCGTGCAAGCCAAATGCGTCAACGAGGCCAAGAAAATCCTTTACAAAGAATACTTTGACTTAATGGTTTTGGATTTAGTTCTTCCTATTGAGGAGGCAGGAGAAAGTAATGCAAAAAATGCAACAGGTTTTCTTAGTAACATAGAAATAAATCCGTCTATCCATCCCCCAATTCACATAGTGGGAATATCGGGTTACAAAGATCAAGTGGAAGAACATCATCAAGATTTTAGTAGAAAACTTTGGAATTTGATTAATTATGAAGAAAGTTCATCAATTTGGGAAGACCAGTTAAAATCAATCATTTTCCATTTAGTAAAAATTAGGCAGCAGTTTATTAGTGCTTCATTTGCTAATCAGTCAGAGGTCATTGTTGATTATCTTGAAAATAATTCTTTACCAAATACTTTAATTGGATTTAATTGGAAAGAAATTGCAAACAACATTGCAACTATTATTGAAAAGTCTTTAGATGTACCAAGTAAATTTTCAAATGGGGCAAAAGCAAAATATATAAATACTACTTCAATTAAAATTTCAAGCGAATACGACTTTCAAAATTTAATTCATTTGGTCTTACGACCTTGGTTGCCGAGTGTTGAAGCTGAAAATATTGCTGTGGTCTTTGATGGCAACACAAAGAATGCGGATTTTTCCATCAAAGGAAATTCATTAATTATTGAGGCAAAATACATTGACAGCACAGGGAAAAAAAATGATACTTTAAAAACGCTTGAAGGATTAAAGTCGTTTTACAGCAATAATGCTAATGTAAAGGCACTTTTATTTTTAATTCTTGTGGAGCATGATGTAGAAATTGACAAGCACAAAATTGAGGAAGAATATAGCCAACAAGGCAAAGAGCCTTCTGTATGTGTAAAGGTAATGTTCAATGAATTAAAAAAAGAATCAGCGGGAAATATTAAGTAACAATCTTAATAGCTCTTACCCATAATTTTTAAATAAACATATGTCGACAACAGATTGACAGAATGAGAAGCCCAGCAGGTAACAGAGGTGTTGGCGTGCGGAATACTAATACCAAACCTTCGCCAATACATGCACATTGGCGGTAATTTAGACGCCGGTTCAATAATGAAACAGACGACTAAATATTGAACATTAATACAAGGACAAGCGATTTAGATAGGTGACCTCATCAAATGACACCACTTTTGTTTTGTTGAATCACATAAGCGGACAAGAAAAATTTATATTCCCAGACCACGATTGGCAAATTTATATTCCAGCAAAAAACAATACAATCTCAATTTCAAATATCGTAAGCCCTCAAATGGAAAACTCATGTTTCAAATGCAATTATTGGAATCCTATAAACTCATTCATTCAAGATGCCCAAACAATTAACCCTCGAACCAAGAAAATTCCAAATTGGGGTGGCGACTTTTATCTTTTATATATTCCTCAATGACCAAGTATTTTAATAACAATATAGTTTACAAAAGCAAAGTGTAACATTTGACGGTAAAAAGGACTCTCTCCAGCAGGCTTGGCAAAGCCTCCGCCAAACCAAAAGAGGACTTGCGATAACCCGCCATACCTTTTGAAGGAATCGCAAGATCTCTTTTGCCCTTCGGGTTGCTGCACAAGTTTGTCATAGTCATTGCAGCTTCACCTGCCTTCTTTCGGGGAACTGCCTGTGTCTGAAAAGCACCATACCCTCACTCCCGCCCCTTACTCGCTTCCGCTTGGCTCCATTCGTGCCACACCTGTTTGTATTAATTCAGGGGAATAGCTCTATACGCTTTCCAAAGCTTCACCATTCCACCTGAACATACAAACCACCCACCACATACTCATTCCACCATGCTCCCGCTTCGTATAGGCCGTTCAGGCATGTATCTTTTCATCCACCCGTTCCCAATGTTTATGTGCTCGCCGTCGCTCCCACTGCGACTGCGTACAGGCAGATACATTTCATTACCATTTTCAATGGTGTATCTGCCCGTACTTGCTCAACACAACAGCTACATGATTGAAACGAGGTTTGTGTGTTGTGTTAAGGTGCTATCCTTCGCACTCCGTGCTTTCCAGTATAGCCTCTGGTGGGGAACTCGCCAGCCACTTCCGTTCCTCCAGTGGCTGCGGGCGGCTCGCCGCTTCCTTCCGGGCAAGTGTGCCGGAAGGCTTGGCTTCTTTTGGCCGCAGGCGCTTTTACAGAATTCGGTAAAGTGGAAACGTCTAAAGAATTAAAGGGAAAAATTAAAAATAAAAAATTAAAATTAACATCTATGTTAATTTTAATTTTTTAAATTAAAATAAATATTTATTTTTGCTCAATGAGAGTAATAAAAGAGGCAAATTTCAGCATATACATCTATGCTAATGATCATCCCCCTCCACATTGTCATGTAAGATATAAAGACGGGTCAGATACTTCTGTTGATATACCTCTAGTGGTTCCACGTTATGGGGCTACAATTTCAAAGGAAGTGGAGGCGGTAATCGAAAATAATTTAGAGAAAATCTGTGACGCATGGGAAACATTGAACAATTAATAGATACACACACAAGTAAATTATATTAAAATGATAGATTGGAACAATACATCTTATCAAAAAATTAGGGATGCAAAATTTGCTAACGATAATGTCATGGTGAGTTTTGATAATGGAGATGTAATTAAAATTCCTAAAGGCAATCTAATTCCTTTTGGTATAACTGATATTGAATGGAGTAAATTAAGTTTTAGTCCTTTTGAAATTGTTATCCCTGCAAGCCCTTCATCATTAGAAATTCCCTGGGATAAATTAAGGGTAATCACAGATAAAGAATTTGGAAAACATCTTGCAGAGAAATCTGAAGAACAATCAAGGCTGGTTGGGGTAAAGGTTAAGCGTCTTCGAGAAAAAAATGGAATTAATAGTAAAGAGCTTGCAGAAAGAGCAGGTATAACACCCCAAACAATATCAAGAATTGAGCAAGGGCATACAGATCTAAGTTTTGTCACTCTAAGAAAAATACTTGCAGCAATGGGTTATTCATTAAAAGATTTGGCGAATCAGGAAACTGAGCTTGAAATGGAAACCTCCAAAAAAACTTTCAGTGTTTTAATGAAGCGATTGAGTCATGCAGGGATTGACTCTAATTTACTTACAAGAAAAATAATTCCAACAAGACTACAAGTTGTGCTGAACTCTCATAAATCAAATGAGCCATCCCTTTTACTTGATGAAGCAGCAAGTTATGTCTCTACGATTTATGGATGGTCTTCGGATGAGATTTGGAATAGCCCGAAATTGGTTGTGAAACCAGAACCTGCTGCATTAGCTTTTTTTAAAAAACCAGCAAATGCAAACGAAAATCAAATAAAAGCTTATTCACACTATGCTTATTATCTGGCGAAGATTGTTTTGAGAGCATACCCGACAAAAAATAAAAAGCAATATCCTGAAAGTATAGAAGAGTTCAAAGAGCAATATTTCAAAAAATATACTGATATTGATTTAATTACTTTATTGGATTTTGTTTGGGACTTGGGTATTTGCGTCTTACCATTGAATGACTCAGGGGTGTTTCATGGAGCGTCATGGAACATCGAAGGGAGGCATGTTATAGTTCTAAAACAAACCACAGCGTCACATGCAAGATGGATTTTTGATTTACTCCACGAATTGTATCATGTGTTTGCACATTTAGACAAAGACAACACTTCGGTTATAGAGGTTGAAGAACTCAGTCCTTTCTCGAACAATGAATCAATTGAGGAGTTAGAGGCAAACTCTTTCGCAAATCAGGTAATATTTGGAAATCGTGCTGAAGAGCTTGCCGAACAATGTGTGGCTAAGGCGAAATGGGATATAAAAAACCTTTCAAAAGCAGTCGTTCAGGTAGCTAAAAAGGAGAAAATAAGAGAAGATTTCCTTTCAAATTACCTGGCTTTTCGATTGAGTTTTCAAGGGGAAAATTGGTGGAGTTCTGCAATCAAGATGCAAGTAAAAGAGCCCAATCCGTTCACTGTTACAACTGAGTTTTTAAAAAGCAAAATACAAATACAAAAATTAAGTCCCCTGGACTTTAATTTATTAAATACAGCTATAACAAATTAAAAAAATAATATCATGGCAAAATTTAAAAGAGTGCCTGTTGATGTTCCTGTATCAGATTTAAACCCACTTGATATTACATGTAGCAGCACTAAATGCGAAGATGGACTCCATTGTTTTAAAACTAGTGAGAGAGCCGCAAAAAAATTTGGCAGCCATGGTGTTTGTAAAGAATGCGGAGCAAGCTTAATAGATTGGAAAAGAGTTCATCAAAATAATATTAAGGACGCAAAATTCATTTTTATGTCAATGAAGAATGAATTGATAAGACATGTATTTTGGCATACGCCAATAAATAAGGAAGCCATTGATATTGTCTTAAATTCTCCCAAGGACGAAATGAGAATTCATGCAAAGAAAACGCTGAAATCAAAAATTGGAAACTCACATAACGCCTGGGATGGACGCCAAACTCCTAAAACTGGGAAAGAAATTGTAAATTATGCTCAACATGCTACAGCGACCTGCTGTCGAAAGTGTTTGGAGTATTGGCACAATATCAAAAAAGAAGAAGATCTCACTGAGAGTCAATTGGAATTCTGCACAAGCCTCGTAATGTATTATATCGAAGAAAGAATTCCTGAATACCAAGAAAAAAAATAAAGCAATTAAAATGGCAAACATTAACACAGAAAGTGTTTCCACGCATTTGAGAGAAAAAGCGATCAATGTTTCTGCTAAAGCGATTTTGATTACAAACTTCTCAGGGTCTGAACAAGAGAAAGATTTAACTGAACCAGCGAACTGTAATGGCTTTGGAAGAGTTCGTCACTTCAAGTTAGATGCAGGAAACGAATGGATACAAAACCCTCTACCAATTCTTCCTGCAGCAAAAGCGCTTGGGGTTAAGCCAGATGTCCAAATACGGGCACAAGTGTTTCAAAATTCCATTTGTAATTGGAGGTGTTGGTATTGTTTTGTTGATTTTAAATTATTAAATGGCGATTCAAAGTATGCGTCATTTTTAACATGCGATGAGATGGTGGATTTGTATCTACAAGAAGATAACCCTCCATCCATGATTGATTTGACTGGTGGACAGCCAGATTTAACCCCAGAGTGGGTGCCTTGGATGATGCAAACGTTAAAGGATCGTGGACTTGATAAAAAAATTTATTTATGGTCAGATGATAATTTGAGTAATGATTATTTATGGAAATATTTAACCAATGAGCAAATAGATTTAATATCAACATACAAAATGTATTCACGAGTTTGCTGTTTTAAGGGAATAGATGAAAGGTCTTTTTCGTTAAATACAAAGGCAGAGCCGAACCTATTTTCAAACCAGTTTGAATTATGTAAGCGATTATTGGAAATTAATCTTGATTTGTATTGTTATATAACGCTAACAGCAAACTCCGACACAAATTTTGAAATGGCTGTTCCGAAATTTCTTGATACAGTTCAGCGAATAGATGAAGTTTTGCCACTTCGAATCGTTCCCTTACGGATATTTGAATTTACACCGGTACATTCACGGATGAATGAAGGCTTTGCCGATATGTTGAAAGGGCAATACAAGGCTATTGATATATGGCAAACGGAATTACAAAGAAGATTCTCTACAGAACAATTGAGCCAACCTATTACGGAAATTAAACTAAAGAAATATTAGTTTATGCATTCAGAATATATTGATAGTTTAATACTACGCCTTTGTAAGCAACCACGGACTTTTGAGTTAATCTCGAAAAGTTTGAATGGGTTGGACCCCATTCACTTGCAAGAAGCTCTTGAAAAATTAGTGGAGAAGGAGAAATTACATAAAAGAGGCGATATGTGGGCGGTAAAAGAAAAGAAGAAGCCATTGACATTGAATTTGGTTTCAGATGATCCTCAGCTATATCTAAAGAAATACATGGGGTATTTTGAATTTCTAAAAATGCCACATCCTCTAGATTTTGAATGGCGAAATTCAACGGCAAGCTTGAATTATTTAGTTAATCAAGTCTTGGAAATGAATTCTGTGACAGATAAAATTCTGTTTCTTGGAATGCCGACTTTGTTTGCTACTGCTTGTATAAAAGACATACCACAAAAAGTAACTTTAGTTGAAAGAAATAAACCAATTGTAAGCGGGCTTTCACAACTTAATGCTGATAAAGACCGCTTCCAAATTCGTGAGGCTGATATTTTCAAAGTCACACCTAAGGCACTTGGAAAATATTACAGTGTGATAATGGACCCTCCTTGGTATTCTCCTCACTTTTATCAATTTATGTGGTTGGCCGCTCAATGTGTGGAAGTAGGTGGAGTTATTGGAATTAGTCTACCTCCAATAAATACAAGACCAGATATTGACAAAGAAAGAATCGAATGGTTTTCATTTTGCCAAAAACATGGATTATGTTTAGAAAATCTTTATGCCCAGAAGTTGCATTATGCAATGCCCTTTTTTGAATTTAATGCTTTCCGTGCCGCTGGCGTGAAAGACATCCTTCCTTTTTGGAGAAAGGGCGATTTAGCGTTATTTCGTAAAGTGCATACAGATACCCAGGAACGGCCTCAAATTGATGAAAAACAACCAGAATGGGTTGAGAGAGAAATTGACACTGTTCGACTAAGGGTGAAGGTTGAAGACGATACAAGACAAGAAAATGAGTTGAAAGTCTCTCACTTAGTGAAAGGCGATATCCTTCCTACCATTAGTTCCAGAGATAAAAGAAGGAGTGGGGCAAATGTTTGGACTTCTGGTAATCGAATTTTTAGGGTGAACGATTCGGTAAAATTTATTAAAATCTTAGATGATTTAAAAAATGGATTTTCTAAGACAAAGGAGCAGAAATATGTTACAGGGTTTTTAAAGACCATAACTGAGTTTGAAAAAAAAGAGTATAATAATTATCTAGATTGGTTATATCATGAAATGGAAAGGCAAATTGATTGATTATATTTTCGAGGAAATAAAAAAAGATGCAGGGTGGGAAAAAACATCCGAGAGGATTTTAGTAGACCCAACAATAGGGGTTCATTTGGCTATCTTCAATGAGCCCTTTTTGGCTTTAATTTATAAAGGTGAAAAAAAGATTGAGTCGAGGTTCTCTATTAATCAGGTCGGCCCTTTTATGCGAATATCGAAGGGCGACATTGTGATTTTAAAATCTTCAGGAGGTCCGGTGACAGGTATTTTTTTGGCTGGTGATGTAAAATTTTTCTCAAATCTTAACAAAGTAAAACTAAAAGAAATTGAGAAAAATTATGGTGCAAAAATTTGTTCTCACTATGATCCTAATTTTTGGACAACACGATCTGCAACTAAATATGCATCATTGATTGGAGTTGAAAAAATAAAAGCGCTTACACCTTTTAAAATAGAAAAGAGAGATAGGACTGCATGGTCTATTTTACGGGAAAGTCAAAACAATTTATTACTTTAAAAAATGAACACTAAGAAATTGAATAAAGTTATAATTCTTTGTGGGAGTATTTGTTCTGGAAAAACATATACTGCTGGTTTAATTTCAAAGTCACTTGGATTACCAGTTGCATCCTTTGGTAAATACTTAAAATATTATTGTGAGAGTAATAATTTGCCTACCGATAGGAAATCACTACAGGATATAGGGGAGAAATTTGTTGAGACAACTCCAGAGGAGTTTTTAGATAATGTGGTAAATCATTTTATTGGTGAAAGTAATTCCATTATCATTGAAGGAGTAAGACATCTTTCCATCTTTAAATTGATTAATAATATAGCGGAAACTAAGATTGGAATTTTTGTTGAAGCAGACGATCAAACAAGATATAAAAGGTATTCTAATCGTGAGAAAGATGCAGATAACTTTAAGACATTTGAACAGTTTGTACTTATTAATCAACATCCGGTAGAATTGGAAATTCTGTCTCTAAAGCCCCTTTGTAACTTCAGCGTTGATTCAACGAAACCACTCGATGATAATTTCTTTAAATCCCTGTGAAACCAAAATTTTCGAATCAGAAACAAATTGAATGTCGCCAATTAATTTTTTCCTGAGCAATGCTTCAGATTAATTGGATTATTTATTATTTGCTTTTATTTTTTCATATTCGGCAAGCTTCCGGCAAAGCTATATCCCTTGCACAGTCGTCAGCCAAGGCCTGCACTCCACTTCGTTCCATTTGCCTTCGGTTGCACACAAAAAATCTCCACCTCAGATATTGGCTTTTTTTGCACGGTTAGTTCGGTAGTATTTTTTGCTTCAAGCCTTGGGAGTCCTGCCACGCTTCTAGTATGAGTTGCCTAAGCTGGCCAAATTCTCATTTTGTGCCGATTCATTCATTTAAAACTTAGTGTATGCAACATTCAACACGACTCAGAAACATCATGGGTATGTTATAGGAGATTCAAAGAAAGAGACGCTGTGTCCTTTCAAAAGCCCTTCATTCTGCGTGGGCAATTGCCCAAAATGAGGACATCACTATCAACTACTTGGAAAAGAAGCACAGTCATGAGCGGCATGCAAATAAAGTAAAGCCACAGGAACTATCCCTATTCAAACAGCAGTAAACAATTATCTGTTCATATTTAAAATCAAAAGACTTGGACTTATCGGAAGATTAACCAAAAATGCAGTTGTAGGACAACTGAAAGACGACAGGCAGGTAGTAAACTTCACAATTGCCATTAATGACAGTTACAAACCAAAGAGCAGTGACAAATGGATAACGGTAACCTCCTTTGTGAATTGTGCTTACAGGCTAAGCCACAAGATCGTAGTTCGACTAAAAAAAGAGGAGCCCCATTGAAGTTACAGGAAGGCTTGCTGTTTTAGCATATACTGGTATGCAGGGAACTGTTAAGGCTACCCTGAACTGTCAGTTGATACTGTCAAAGTTCATCAACATATCAAGAAGGGGATGGAGGAGCCGGAACCGAAAAAATGTGAAGTGACGGATGATCTTCTGTTCTGATGCTTCGAATGCCGGAAAGCTGCGAACTCTAAAGTTCACAGCTTGGTTATGCATGCTTTTTTAGGATCTTTTTGAGTTTGAAATATTAAAACTTTCCCGATGTATACATGCTAAATAAATTAGCTAATTTGAACTGTTTTTTGTAATTTTAAGAAAATGCTTGTAGTATGGAAACGAGTAAAAATGTTGGAATCTGGATACGAGTTTCGACAGACCTTCAGGTAGATTCTGAGAGCCCGGAACATCATGAAGAAAGAGCCAGGCAGTATGCAAAAGCCAAAGGGTGGAATGTGGTAAAAGTGTATCGGCTGGATGCTCTTTCCGGAAAGTCGGTAATGGGGTATCAGGAAACAAAGGAGATGCTTCGGGATATGAAATCCGGAATAATAACCGGCCTAATCTTTTCAAAGCTTGCCCGGTTGGCACGAAATACCAAAGAACTACTCGAAATATCTGAAATTTTTAGAGGCTGTGGGGCGGATCTCATTTCACTCGCAGAAAGTATAGATACATCTTCTCCTGCTGGGCGACTATTTTATACAATGATAGCAGCAATGGCACAATGGGAGCGTGAAGAGATCGCTGAGCGTGTTGCCGCCTCGGTACCAATTAGGGCAAAAATGGGTAAGCCGTTGAGTGGTAGTGCGCCACTGGGATATAGTTGGAAAAATAAAGAATTCGTCGTTGATGAAAAAACTGCACCTATTCGGAAACTGATCTACGAGATTTTTCAAAAAACCAAAAGAAAACAAACGACTGCAAAAGAGCTAAATGAACTTGGATATCGTACCAACGCCGGGAAATTGTTTTCTCACACCACCATTGGTCGTTTGCTTCGAGATTCCACCGCAAAAGGACTACGAAAAGCAAATTACACAACTGGTGACGGTATAAAAGTGACGTTTAAGCCACAATCTGACTGGATAATTAGTCCTTGTGAACCGATAGTCACAGAAGATTTGTGGAATGAATGCAATCGGATTTTGGACGAACAGGAAGGCAAAAAGAAACCAGTTAGCAAGAAGGCCGTGTATTTGTTGGCTGGGTATGTGTATTGCTCTTGTGGAAAGAAGATGTATGTATACCATGAAGCCCCAGTTTATAAATGCAAAACTTGCAGGATTAAGATAGATGTGGCCGATCTTGATGAAATTTATCACGAACAGCTTAAGAGTTTCTTCCTCACTGATGCGGATGCTAAAAGCGTTGAGGCAAACATCGAGGCTGAGATTTCTGCAAAAGAAAAGTTATTGGAGCAGGCTAGGTCCGAACTCGGAAAGCTTAAGAAGCGTTTGAAGGAGATGGTGGATTTGCGGCTCGATGGCGATATGTCGAAAGAGCGATTCCGTGAACTGTACAAGCCCTTGGAAGTTCAAATGGTTCAAATTGAGGAGCAACTACCAAAACTAGAGGCAGAGATAGATTTTCAAAAAATACAGTTGATTTCCACCGAGACAGTATTAATGGAAACCAAAGACCTGTACACCAATTGGCCAAATATGCAATTTGAAGCCAAGAGAAATATTGTGGAACTGATTACAGAACGAATTGATATTGAGGGAGAATCAATTAAGATTGGACTTTCTTACCTTCCGTCCCCATTGTTATCTTTACAAAATGTCGGAAAAGCTGTACTCAGTGCAGCGGTTTCGTGTATGCCTTATCGGTAGCCGACCAGTTCATAAAAACCGGGATGTATAAAAACATACTTGTGATTGGAAGTGAGAAGCATTCATTCGGGCTCGACTTCAGTACAAGGGGCAGGAACGTGTCTGTGATCTTTGGCGATGGCGCCGGTGCTGTTGTATTGCAGCCGGCCACTAACCCGGGGCAGGGCATACTGAGTACGCACCTGCACAGCGATGGCGAAAGCGCTGAAATACTGGCGATGTACAATCCCGGCACACATGCCAACCACTGGATGGACAGGAAACTCGCCGATTTTGATGAAGCAGCCATCGGGCAGATGTTTATGAGCCATGCCATGATTGATGAAGCACAGAATTTTCCTTTTATGGATGGGCCGGCCGTATTTAAAAAAGCTGTGGTTAAATTTCCCGAAGTGATCCTGGAAGCGCTGGCAGCGAATGGACTTACCGCGGCAGATATTAACCTGCTGGTGCCGCACCAGGCCAACCTGCGGATCGCCCAGTTTGTGCAGCAAAAATTGCAGCTTGCAGACGATCGCATCTATAACAATATCCAGCAGTACGGAAATACCACGGCGGCATCGGTGCCTATTGCTTTGTGCGAAGCCTGGGAAAAAGGAAAGATAAAGGAAGGCGACCTGGTATGTCTTGCTGCATTTGGAAGCGGCTTTACCTGGGCCAGTGCGCTCATGAGGTGGTAAACTGTTGAACAAATAGATACCACATAATAATTAATATGCTACAGCCGGTGGTACGGGAAAAAAAATACTTATTATTGCGGTTTGCCCCGAAGCTGCGGCTGGAGGGGCCTACCTCTTAAACCCTGGTTAATGGCCCGTAAAATCATTTATTTCATCAATCCCATATCCGGAACAAAGGGAAAAGAAAAATTGCTCCGGTTGATCAAGGAAAAAACCAGCGAAAAGCAGATTCCTTTTGAGATCATGCACACCAATGCACAGGGGGATTATTTTTTTCTTAAAGAAAAGATCGAAGCCGAGAACATCACTGATATCGTGGTATGCGGGGGCGATGGTACTGTGAGCCAGGTGGCAGGTTCATTGATTGATGAACCCATCAATATCGGTATCATCCCCATGGGATCAGGCAACGGGCTTGCATTGGCAGCAAAAATTCCACGTAACCCCGCCAAAGCGCTGGAACTTATTTTTACCGGCAAGGCTACCTATATCGATTCTTTTTTCATCAATACCACTTTTAGCTGCATGTTATGCGGACTGGGCTTTGATGCCCAGGTGGCGCATGATTTTGCCAGCCAGGGTAAACGCGGATTGATGACCTATATCCGGCAGACCATCAATAACTTTTTTGTGGCAAAACCTTATTCCTTTGATATTGTTAACAAAGGAAAGTCGTTTAACACCAACGCCTATTTTATCAGTATTGCCAACAGCAACCAGTTTGGCAACCAGGTAACCATTGCGCCGCAGGCGAGCCTGAGTGATGGATTGCTGGATATCGTGATCGTGAAAAAAATGAGCCGGCTAAAGCTGATCTGGTCTTTGTTGAAACAGGTGAGAAGTGGTGAGGTGGATGAGTACATTGAAAAAACATACCATAATAAAGATGTGCTGTATTTTCAAACGCCCCGCATCATCATTAATAACCTGGAGGGGGCGCCACTGCACATTGATGGGGATCCGGCCGACACTGCCCGTAAGTTTTCGATACAGGTGATACCACAGGCTTTTAAACTGATACAACCCCTGGCGAAATAAACGGGTTGCCATCAACGGCTGCACATCGTTGCCGGAGATATTTAGTTGTTAAATCGCAAAGCATATCATTTAAAAATTCTACCTTACCGGTAGTAAAAAGGTCAATAAAAAATTTAACAGTATGAGAACGGTTGCCAACATTTTACAAAACAAACCACCTGCTTTTAATTTTATCGCTCCGGGCGCCAAAGTGATCGAAGCATTGCAACTGATGAATTCGGTAAACCTGAGTTACCTCGTGGTAAAGGAAGGAGATGTGTTCAGGGGAATATTTTCTGAAAGAGACTATAGCCGGAATGTGATCTTAAAAGGATTGCACAGTGATTCCTGCACCGTGGAAACAGTGATGAGTACTGCCCTGCCTTCGGTAGGCCTGCAGGACACAGTGGAACATTGCATGCAAATGCTCAATAGCCATAAAACCCGCTACCTGGTGGTGTTTGAAGGGCAGGATTATAAAGGCGTGGTCACCATCAACGATGTATTGAGGGAAGCCATCGTGAATAAAGCCATGGTATTCGACAGCCTTACCATCAAAGAGGCAACGGAAATGCAGGACAAAGTGTTTTAATTATTTCAGGGCTGTTTGCAGTTGTTGCAGCAGTTGTTGGTTATAGCCCGTTGTAAACGATGCAATCACATCTTTTTTTTCTGCCGCGGTTAAATGAAAGTTTAACGCGGCAGTTTTGTCTTCCTTGGAAGGCACATACATAAACGTGAGGCGGGTAAGTTTAAAATTAAAATCGTTTTTCAGGTAACTGTATTGGTCCGTTTGAAAATAGTCCTGCAGTTTATACCAGTTGTGTTGCAGCATGGTTCCGGGCTTGATGATAAAATCCGTGATAGAGCCGGTTTCAAAAGGGTGCTGCCAGTTATCTTTGATCCTGTCACGCAATTGCAATATCACTACACCGCCTGTATTTTCAGTGATCCATCCTTTAAAGTTGTCGATAAAACGCAGCGTGGTTTCCTGCCCGAAATTATCTCTCAATCCTGCATCCATCACATCAATAATCGGTTTGCTTGGCAGCCACACATTGGGCAACACATAGGGAAAGGTGGCGTTCATCCTGAGGGCCGTGAGTACGCGGATATTGTACGGGTCCTGTTTTGAAAACAAGGCTGCGAAATCAACTGCATCCGGGCTGTAATTACTGTCGCTTTCATACACCGCCGGTTTCATCATAAAGCTGAGGGGTTGTGTGCCGATCATCATCTTACGGCCATCCCTGGTGATCACGGAATTGAAGATCATGAGCGGGATATGGGCCAAATGTTCATCTGACGCATAATCTCCAATTTCTTTGTCAAGGATTTTGCCGGCATTGCTGTTGAGCTGCTGTTCAAAAGCGTAGCCGCGGTCTTTCACATATTGGTAAGGTCCAACAGAAAATTTTTGCGCCGGCGAAAAAATATCCCGGCTGATCATCGATGAAAATACAGGGTTCAACAGATCCTGCGTGATATCGGAAATGTATTTGGGATTCTGCAGGTTTACGGGCAACCCTTTTTGTTTTTGCAGGTAAAGCTCCCTGAAATAGGCGGCAGACAACATTCCCCCGCTGGCACCGCTCACCAGGAATGTTTGCTGCATCAAAGAGCCGTTGGTGGCACTATCAAGCCGTTGCAGCATATTCATTACAAAAGTGGCGCTACGGAGGCCGCCGCCGCTCACATTGATGAATACCATTACCGGTTTTTCGGCCGGTTGTTTCTTCTTCCAGTTGTTCAGCACCTGGATCATATTTGATTTATCCGCATCAATTTTTTCCGGTGTGCACAGTTGTTGCAGGGTTGCTTTTGTATAATCGGGTCGTTCATCCCTGTTATTGTAGTTAACGCCATAGGCTTTGTTACGGGGATCGATGATCTCATTTTCATACAAAACATTCAGCACAAAAAACAATGCGATTACAAACAGCACGCTCCAGCTTTGCAGGAAATAAGTAAGGGCGCCGATCACCGCCACCATTATAGCGAAGAAGATGGTGATACTAACGGCTGCGGGTACCTGGAAAAACCGGGTATCTAAAAAGAACCCGCCGGCGATCAGGAAGATAAATGCGAGGATGATACCCATTACCGCGGTAAAGTGATGCCGCTTAAAAATAACGTCTAAAAAATTTTCACTGTAGTGGGATACGTTCCTTGCCTTTCGAAACCTGAAACGAAGACTGAGGTAGTAGCTCACCTTCATGCCAAAGCCATCCTGCTGCGGCTTTGCCCTGGGATCAAAGTTGCTCCTGAAATGGTGCCTGTTGGCGATCACCGGCGCAATCGACCGCAGGATCTGCCGGTCGGCGCTGAAAAAAAAGGCAAAGGAAAAAGCCAGCAGGCAGATGAGCCCGAACACAAAACCGCCGGCAAGCACGAGGTGCTCGCTGACAGTGAGCAATTCTTTTTGAAGATTGAACTGGAATGAGCGCACCAGGTAAAACAACAGGAAAATAAGCGGCAGTATTGAATTGTTGATGCAGTATTTTAAAAACGGT
>CAYVLT010000027.1:0-29519 GCA_964452405.1 uncultured Ferruginibacter sp. | reverse complement strand
TAATAATGGAGAAGTAAAGTTTACCCATAAAGGACCTCTTGTATTGGGATAAGGCATTACAAAGAAAGCCATCCATACACGACCCATGTGCCAGATCGGAAACTGTCCTGCACACATAACCGCAAAAATGGTCATCGCTTCAGCAGCACGGTTTACACCAGTTCTCCATCCCTGGCGGAATAGTAATAAGATCGCAGAGATCAGGGTTCCGGCGTGACCGATACCGATCCACCATACGAAGTTGGTGATATCCCAACCCCAGCCGATGGTTTTATTAAGGTTCCACTGACCGATACCGTAGGTTACCTCGCGGTAAACACTGTACACACCAAACAGCAATAATGCTACGCTGATATAAAAACCAATATACCACAAGCGGCTTGGCTTCATCTCAATGGGGCGTATAATGTCTTCCGTTACCTGGTGATAGTCCTTATCGCCATCCACCAGCGGTTCCCTGATCTGTGATTCGTACTTTAATAATGACATATTGTAATATTCAGCTTTTGGCCTTTTATGTTAGTTGTTAAACGCCGCCTGTTTTAATATTCCCGGCTTTTGGTTATTTGCAAAAACTATCAGGCGTGTTCTTTCTCTGCTTCTTTTTTTGCTTCCGGCTTTTCAGCACCTTCACCTTCTTCCTTTTCGTTGGTCACATGCCTGTCGGTATTCTTGATTTTAGCGAGGTAGTTTACGTTAGGAAGCACGTGCAATTGTTCGAGTACATAAAAAGCACGGTGTGTTTGTTCTTCATTCCTGATCTTGTAAACGTCACTCTCTTTATCATTTACGTTGCTGAAACTGATCGCATGTGTTGGGCAGGCCTGCATACAGGCTGTTTTTACGTTGCGGATCAAAGAAGGATCTTCTGCTTTTTTAGCGATGAGTTTGTTTTCCTGCAAACGCTGAACACAGAAAGAACATTTTTCGATCACACCCCTTGAACGCACGGTTACGTCAGGATTCAACACCATCCTGGTAAGATCATCGTTCATTTGAGTGGTAACGTCGTTCAGGTCAACTCCAATGATCGGATCCTGGTTATCCGGGAAACTGTCTGAACCATTATAGTCAAGCCAGTTAAAGCGACGAACTTTATAAGGACAGTTGTTTGCACAATACCTGGTTCCGATACAACGGTTATAGGTCATCTGGTTCAGGCCTTCACTGCTGTGGTTGGTAGCCGCCACCGGGCAAACGTTTTCGCAGGGTGCATTGTCGCAATGCTGGCAAAGCATCGGCTGAAACACCACATCCGGGTTGCTGATATCACCTGTAAAATAGCGGTCGATACGCAGCCAGTGCATTTCGTGGTAACGGGTAACCTGCAATTTACCCACTACGGCAACATTATTTTCTGCAGTACAAGCCACCACACAGGCGCTGCAACCGGTACAGGTATTTAAGTCGATACTCATACCCCACTTAGCACCCGGCCTTGCATAGTCTGGGTAAATGGTGGCATCTTTCCTGAAATCTTCTCCTTCTGAACGTTCGGTAAGTTCTGTTCTTTCGTGCACCGCTTCTTCCAAAACACCAGATGGATCTGCAATGAATTTGGCGAGGCTGGTTTCATAAATTACCGGCCTGCTTTCTGAAGAGCCATGCACCTGTGTTTGGGCAAGTGGGTATGGTTCTTTATCAGACAATGAAATGTCTGCGCCGGAAGTATAAGTATAGCTGGTTCCGTTAAAGCTCACCAATGGGTAAGCATTCAGGCCGGATCCGTTCGCTGAAAGACCAATGTATTCTTTTGTTTTTTCTTTATCGGCACTTTGACGGCCATACCCTACAGCTATGGCAACTACATCGGCATGAAGGCCAGGAATAATGAGTGCCGGCAATGAGATCTCCTTGCCGTTTGCCTTTATGGTGATCACCGGCTTTTCAGGCGTTACTTCGTAACGATCGCCATCGCGTTGACTGCCCAGTACATCAATTTTCAATAAAGTTTTTGCCAATGCCGGGCTGATCATGGCGTAGTTATCCCAGGTTACTTTTGAAATGGGATCCGGCAATTCCTGCAACCACGGGTTATTTGCCTGGCTACCTGTTCCCATGCTCACTTTTTGGTAGATCACCAGTTCATAAGCGCCGGTTGTTTTTGAAACCGTAGCTTTCATCGCTGCATCTGCCACAGCCCCGGCATTAAAAGTGGCGGTGCCAAAAGTCATTTCGGCAGGTTGTACCACGCCATCCTGCAATGCGGTGAAATATGCTTCTGTAGAACCAAGTTTTTTGGTCCAGAAATCCCTGAAATAAGTTTCGTAGTCCATCGGGTTTCCACTCCACTTCAGCAGGGAGTCCTGGAAAGCCCTTGTTTTGAACAACGGGTTGATGGTAGGCTGAATCAGGCTGTAATAGCCGGTTTTAGCTTCAGCATCTCCCCAGTTTTCGAGCCAGTTATGAGCAGGAACGCTGTATTTGCACAGTTCTGTTGTTTCATCCATGGTTGGATTGAAGGAAATGCTCACCGGCACTTTCTTCAAGGCATCAGCAAACTTTTTGCTATCGGCGTAGGTGTATGCCGGGTTTGCACCATAGATCATGAGGGCACCCACACTGCCTGCATTCATTTCGTTCAGCAGGTTATTGAAATCTGCGTCTATGCCCTGGCGATAGTTGGAGGTTACAGCCCAGTTAATGGTTTTACCATTGGCGCCTGCCAGTTCATTGATGGCATTCACGATCACCTGCAGGTTCATATCATTGCTGCCACAAACTACCAATGCCTCACCTTTGTGAGCGGTCAATTGATCCACGGCCAGCTTTACTCCGGCAGCCAGTTCTCCACTCAATGAAGGGGCAGTTACGGCACCGCCCAGTTTTGCAAGAATATTCAATGCAATGGCGGCGGTTTCGGAAGGTTTGTGAATAATGCGGTCATCAGCATTACTGCCGGTTAAGCTGAGGCTGCCTTCGAAATGTATATGGCGGCTCATATCAGCCTTTTTATCTGATACACGCCTGTTTTTTGAGTATTGATAAGCAAATTCAACCGGGCTGAGCCAGGTGCCTAAAAAATCAGCTCCCAGGCTCACAATCACTTTTGCGTTGTCGAAATGGTAAGAAGGAATGGCTTTTTTTCCGTAGCAGGCCTCATTGGCCAACAACATGCCCGAATAGCTGATGGCATCGTATTGTACATGACGGCTGCCTGGATATTTCGCAATAAATTCAGCTACGATCTGTGCCGTTGAAGGTGAATTTAAGGTTGAGGTAAGTAGCACCACCGGCTTACCGGCAATTTTTTCAGTAATGGCCTTATCGAGCTGTGCAAAAGATGGAATCTCCTTTTGTTCCTGGCTGGGGTAACGAAGGCGGGTGCCATCATACAGATCAAGCACAGAAGCCTGGGCCCTTGCACTGGTACCGCCTCCGGTAACAGCAGATTTATCATTTCCTTCGATCTTGATCGGACGGCCATCTCTTTGTTTTACAATCACGGGAATCACATCACCCTCGCTGATATAGGTAGAAGCGTAGTAATTAGCAACGCCGGGTATGAGCGATTCCGGCTTCTGGAGATAGGGAACCACCTTTCTTACAGGCAGTTCACAACTGGCAGCCAGGGTTGCTGCAGCCGTGCTGAAACCAAGATATTTCAAAAAATCCCGGCGGGGACTTTTTGCATCCAGCAATCCTTTATCATCAAGATCTTCCAACGGCAACAATTGCTCCTGGAACTCATTCTCTGCCTTTTGCTGAAAAGACTCAGACTGATTAAACTCTCCAAAACTTTGCCAGTACTTTTTTTCCATATAAATACTAATGTGCTGATGTGCTAATTTGCTAACGGCTGGGGAAAATTGCTGCTACCTGGTCATCCTTAGCAAACCAGCTAATTATCGAATTAGCTAAATAAATTAATAGTGACATTTTTGACATTCGGTTCCACCAATCTTTTCAACCGTAACGCTGTCCATTTTTCCGTTCTTAATATCGTTGTGGAATTTCTCGTAAATGCTGTAAAACTTGTTGCCTTCGCCGGTTTCCTTGTTATAGAAGTTCACTTTGGTTTCGCGGTGGCAATTGATACACCAGCCCATGCTGAGGTCAGCAAACTGTTTTACCTCGCCCATTTCCTGGATAGGTCCATGGCAGGTTTGACATTGTTGCTTTCCAACTTTTATGTGCTGGCTGTGATTGAAATACACATGATCGGGCAGGTTGTGAATCTTAACCCATTCAATAGGAGCACCCGGCTTATCATAGGTTTTTGTATCCGGGTTCCAGCCTGCATACGAATACAGTTTCTGAATTTCAGCCGTTCCGTTTACTGCTGATCCGTCTTCTCTTACCAGTTTATCTTCTCCTTTGTATTCCTTGATGGCCTTGTGACAGTTCATACAAACATTTACTGATGGAATGTTGGAATATTTACTGTCCTGTGCACCACTGTGGCAATACAAACAATTGATCTGGTTGGTACCGGCATGCACTTTATGAGAATAGTAGATCGGCTGCTTAGGTTGATAATTTTTCATTCTTCCCAACCCGATGGCTGCGTTGATGGTTTTGTACCCACCGAAGCAGAACAATACGATTACGGCCGTCATCAAATAAGCTTTGTTGCGGTAAAACGGCACCGGTTCTGTCCTTAACACCCCGTCTTTTTCATCAGCCAGTTTACGCAGGCTGCTGTTAACCTGTAATAAAACCAGGGCAACGAGGGCGAGTATTAATGTAAGTATTCCGAAAAGTAGTGAGTTATCTGTGGCGGGTTCGCCGGTTTGCGAGGTAGGTGCTTTAACCGGGGGAGTGTAGGCATCGGCCCAGTCGAGGATTGCAGTGATTTCCTCTTTTTTCAACTGGTTCTGCGAGCTCATCACGGAACCGAATTTCGCTTTAAGAGCCTTTGCATACGGGTCAGACTCAACCATTTCGTTGGTATTGTACACCCATTTGTACACCCAATCAGGACTTGGTTCCCGCTTCCTGGCGCCTTTTAACATGGGTCCGGTTGCATCCTCATCAGGCTTGTGACAACTGGCGCAATTCGCCTTGAACAAAGCTTCGCCGTCGGCAGCTAAAACATTATTTGAAAAAGAGACCAGTGCAACAAGAAGTATACTTGCAAACGCAGCTTTTAAGATTTTTCTATAGCGACTCATACAGTTTGTTAAGGATGATGGTGTGGAAAAATACCCTTACTCGGCTGCAAAAATAAGTATGTATGTTCACATAATATCAACATTGCAAAAAAAATTTTTCCCTTGTCCAGCCTGATTTTCAGCCGATTGTTGTATCTTATGCAAACCAATTGTCACGTTTTTGTAACCAGAATTCAAGCCCTCCCCAAAACGCTGTTTTTGTCATCAATTCTGGAAAATTTCCTTCATTTTTGCCCCCATGCTTCAAAAGTTGCAACAACGCTGGAAGGTTAACGGGGTACAATTGTTTTTAATTATCAGCACGTTCGCTTTGGGAGGCAGCACCTGCGGCTACCTGGCCCGCAGGGTATTAATGATGGCAGGGCTGGAAAAAGGCCTGCCCTGGGTGTTGTTATATATAGTGGTACTAACCCTGCTGTGGCCGCTGTGCGTATTGATGATCAGCATTCCTTTGGGACAGTTTAATTTTTTTAAAAAGTATCTTCTTAAAATCTGGCAGCGTATGAGCGGCAAATCCACCAAAACAAGGTTGGCCATTTTTGCGAGCGGTGCCGGTTCCAATGCAAAAAAGATCATTGAACATTTTAGGGACCATCCCTCCATCAAAGTAGGATTGGTGGTGTGCAATAAACCCGGTGCCGGTGTGATCAATATTGCTGAAAAAGAAAAGATACCGGTATTGCTGATTGAAAAACAGCGTTTTTTTGAAGCGGATGCATACCTGCCGGAATTAAAAAAACAGGCGATCGATTTTATTGTACTGGCTGGATTTTTATGGAAGGTACCTGCCGCACTCATCCGGCAGTACCCGGATAAAATCGTGAACATACACCCGGCTTTATTGCCTAAATATGGCGGCAAGGGTATGTATGGCAGTCGCGTACACGAGGCGGTGATTGCAGCAGGTGAAAAAGAAAGCGGCATCACCATTCATTGGGTGGATGAGCAATACGACCACGGTAATATTATTTTACAGGCCACCTGTTCGGTTGAGGAGCAGGACACCCCGGATTTGCTGGCGCAGAAAATACATGTACTGGAACACCAGCATTACCCGGAAACCATTGCCCGGCTTTTACAAACACCCAAATACTAGTTAAAATACGTACCCGTTAAGGTTAAACAATATTTGTTGCCTAATATTGCTGCTCTTAATAATTACCACTTGAGCCCTTTTTCCAAAATACTTATCGCACTTATTGGATGCATGGGCTGCATTACCATTACATTTGGCCAGCTAACAGTTACGGGTACCGTATATGATTCCACCAAAACCATCCCCGTAAAAGATGTTACCATCAAAAGCAGCAACGGAACTGTGGCTGTTACTGACAGCACCGGGCGGTATACCATAGTAACGTCTGACAAAGACTCCCTCACCTTTATTTACCAGGATAAACCCACCGCTAAATTTGCCGTTAAACAAATTCCTTATATCGGCGCCTTCGACATTTCCTTACATGTACGGGTAGCCGAAAAATTCAGAACCCTGAAAGAAGTAAAAGTATATGCAAAAAATTACCGGCAGGATTCCATTGCTAACAGGGAGGAGTATGCTAGGTACTTCAATTACAAAAAACCAGGCATCTCTCTTTCAACGGATGCAAATACAGGGGCTGCTGGCGCCGACCTGAATGAGTTCATCAATGTATTCCGGTTTAAAAGAAACCGGCAACTGCGTAAGTTGCAGGAACGATTGGTGGAGCAGGAGCAGGAGCATTATATTGATTACCGGTTCAACAAAACAACGGTACGCCGCATCACCAAACTGGAGGGCGAAGAACTGGATGAATTTATGCAGGTATACCGGCCCGATTTTGCATTCACCCAGCAAAGCAGCGTGGTGGAATTTTACCAATATATTCTGAATGCCGCCTATGATTACAAAGCCTACAAAGAAAAGCAGCAATACATCGATAGCCGGTTCAGCAAAGAAACGGTGCAGATGATCACCGGGTTTGAAGGAAAATACCTGGAAGCTTTTATGACACGTTACCGGCCGGGCTATGAGTTTACCGCCAACAGCGATGCGGCAGGATTTTACAACTATGTGCTGAGCAGCTCAGAAAAATTTAAACAGGAAACATCCACCCCGGTAAACTCTGCAGACAGCACCCGCCATCACTAAATCTTTCAACGAAATAAAAAGGGGGCCAAGATAGAAATCATGCCCCGTTTTAAATCCATATCCTTTGAAAAACCAAGGGTAAGTACGTTTAAAACCTGGCGATGGTTTGTTGGATAGAAAAATAATTTTTCTTCCTTGCCTGTTCTGTCTTTGGTTTGTCCATCCTTTTCAGCAGCATAATCATCCAGGTAATTTTCACCAGCCAATACCAGCTAACCGGCGGGTGCTTTTTCCACAGTTTTCTTTTGTGTTCTATCAATTCTCCTGCCCCCGTTTTTTTACACCGGGGCCCTGCTTCTTTTGCGTTAACCGGTTTATTTCCTGTAGGCTACTGAGCAGCCGGCAAGCTGATGAGGAGGTTACACCTGCTTTATTTTTATTTTCAACCTGCAGCGAAACATGTGATGAAAGCCTTTGCCCACAAAGGTTTGGGGCATATAAAGAACAAATTACCGAACGTTAAAAAAGTGCTAAACAGCATTCTTTCATATCAACCATAAAAAAAATATGGCACGGTTTTAGAAAAGTACCCTTTGGAGCCTCCAAAAAGAATTTAATTCAATCTCTGTAAAAAAATTATTTATTCAATCGTAAAAACTATTTTTTATGAACACAACAAATTATGAAACAACTGCTGAACAAAGGGTTCCAGAACAGAAATCATATAAGAACGTGATCATAGGGTTTCTGGCCGCAGCACTTGTTGGACTAAGCATTTATACCATTGCTGATAAAAGTAAATCTGGCGATCAAATTCAGCAACAACAAACGCAGATCGCTAAAGTATCCGAAGAAAAAAGCGATATCCAAAAAAACTTTGACGCTTCCTTGGCCAGGCTTGATTCTATGTCAACCATCAACAAAGACATGGAAGGAAAATTAGCCGACAAAAACACCGAGATCGCAAAAGTGAAATCGGAAATACGCAGCATTCTTAACAAGAAAAATGCAACTGCCGGCGAACTGGCAAAGGCAAAGAGACTGATCGAAGATCTGAACGGAAAGATCACCACCATGGAAGCTGATATCGCAAGGCTTACTGAAGAAAATCAGAATCTTAATGCAGATAAAGTGGCTTTAACACAGGATAAAGAAAAATTAACGGAAGACCTTACCACCACCACCGCAGCCAAAGATGAACTGGCAAAAAAAGTGGATGTGGCTTCCACTCTTAATGCGTCTAATATCCGGGTTACTCCCATCAATGTAAAAAGCAATGGAAAAGAAAAAGTTTCCACCACTGCTAAAAAAGTAGACAAACTCCTGATTGCATTCGACGTGGATAACCGTATCATTCAACCAGGCAGTACAGACCTGTTTGTGACGATCACGGGTCCTGATGGTAAAGTGATCACCAATGAAACTTCCGGCTCCGGTACTTTTACAACAAGAGAAGATGGTGAAAAAACTTTCACTGCTAAAGTTCCGGTTGACCTGGAAACAGCTAAAAGAAAAAATGTTGAATTTGGTTTTGCACCCGGGTCCACTTTTCAACAGGGAAGTTATAAGGTTCAGATATACCAGAATGGTTTCCTGATTGGCGAAGGCACTACAGAGTTGAAGAAAGGCGGCTTGTTCGGCTAACAAACTGTTTTTCCCTTTGTCAACAAAAAGCAATTTGGATTTATTTCAAATTGCTTTTTTTATGCTTGCCCTGTTTCATCCTTCAATAAAATCTTCCTGAACTTTTCAAGTTCCGCCACTTCTGCAGCCGTTAACAGTTCCCGGTTATTACAGCGGCCTTTATAAAACAATACTCTTTTATGCTGCGGGTATTTTTGCAGGATGGCATCAATGGTTTGAATGATATGTTCCTCATTTTGCGGCAATGCGGTGGCGGCAACGGATAGCCCGGGAGATTTATACCTGGTTGGTTTTTTTAAAATAATCGCCTGTAAGGTGGCAAGCCTGGCACCTGGCATTCCCTCCACGCGGCACGCTTTGCCATATAAGCCCTGCAGTTGTTTCTTACTCAGTCCGCCCCTTTCCTGGTATTGAAAAAGCAGGCTGTTGATAAATTCAGAATCAGGAAAAGCAGCCTGCGTTTCCATCAGCACACTCAATATCACATCCACGCCGGGTTTCTTTTTTTGAATCATTTAGCTGTCCCCGTTTTATCTCCAGGGAATGAATGCAAGCTACCGAATTGTATAAAAAAATAGAACCAGGGTGAAAACCCCGGTTCGTTTTTAATCCGTACCCTATGAAAACTTAGATGAAAGTATAATATTTATTTTAAATATACAAAAAACATAATAAAATTTACCGGTTCCGGTATAGGATATTACAATTTGAACCAGCCCCGTTTGATAAAAATACGCAGCATAACCAGCGGGATCAGCACCATCAGCGCTACTGAAATAAAGAAGCCCCATTGATTATGCAGCAAAGGCATCACAGGAAAATTCATTCCGAAAATGCCACCGATTACCGTGGCGGGCGCCAACAGGCAGGTAACCACTGCCATCACTTTCATCACCTCGTTCATCTTCAGGTTTACGTTACTGAGGTAGAGATCATGCAGGTTCATCATCATATCCCGGTAGTTTTCCGCCAATTCGTTGGCCTGTATGATGTGGTCGTATACATCTTTAAAATATTTTTCAGTCCTTTCTTCTATCAGTTCACTTTCACTGCGCAGAATACCATTCACGAGTTCACGTACCGGCGCCACCGATCTTTTCAGCACGATCATTTCTTTACGCAGGATATTGATCTTTGCAAGGCTACGCGTATTGGGGCTCCGCACAATGTCTTCTTCCAGGTTTTCAATTTTATCTCCCAGCTTTTCCATCACCACAAAATAATTATCCACGATAAGATCGATGAGTGTATAAAATAAAAAATCTGCTCCCTGCTGGCGTACTTTGGTATTGTTCACCTTCAGCTTTTCTCTCAGCGGGTTAAATACATCACGAGATGCATCTTCCTGGAAACTGATCACAAAGTTTTTTCCGAGTATCACGCTGATCTGCTCTGCTTCAACGGCAGAATATTTTTCGTTGAAATAAAGCATATTCAACACGCAAAAAACAAAACCATTCATTTCGTCTGTTTTAGGCCGTTGCCCCACACTCAGGATATCTTCTACAAAAAGATAGTGAATGCCAAAATGCTCACAGATGGTTTCCACATCCTTTTTACGCAGGCCATCAATATTTATCCAGGTTGCTTTTGAAGAGGCTGCATAAGGAAAACATTCTGCCACACGGTTAAACTGTTTTACCTCAATGTTGGTGGCATCATAGTCGTATACAAATATCTTTATCTCCTCCGGCTCTTTTCTTTCGGGTGTGGCCGTGGGATTTACCTGCAACACTTTTTTGGTACGCAGCAGCTCAAGCGGGTTCAGCACATAACTCAGGTAATTTTTTGCAACCATTGGAATAATTGAGTATGAAAGATAAACAGAAAACCGCGTTTATCCACTCACAGTTTCAATTTTAAACGGGTTGTGGCAGATGCACGGGAGGCGGGAAGACTTTTTAAAACAGGTGATTAAAAAAGGACCGGACCCATTGACTGTAACCTACAGCAACAGGTGCCGGCCTTGTTGATACTGCATCGTATCATTCACCATTATAAGGGACTAAAGCAAATATTTAAAAACCGAACAGCCCTCCCGATTTAGTAGTGCCCTTGTATTCGAATACGATGGTTTCTGGCTTTTCCTTGATCTCCTGCAACAGGCTTTCACCAATATCGCCCGACTTCTGCAGTTCGCAGGTACAGGATTCGGTGCTGTTGATCTCAATGATCTTAGCCGTACCCAGCAGTTTCTTTTCTTCAATCCTTTTTCCTTTAGGACTAACGGTATAGGATAACCTGTAAATTTCCACCACATCCTTTTCTTTTAAACCCTGGTCGCTTCCACCCCATATCTTGAATTTTTTAAGACGATTCTTTTTATCCACTTCCACCTCGCTGGCGTATTGAAAGCGTTGAGGCAAAAATTCGGCAACATATACCCTTGCCTGGCGATCCATATCCTTGTATGATTCCTGCATGGCCTCCGACGGGGTATTTCCTTTTCCGGAACCCAGCACAGGTTCGCTTTTAAGAATGGCGCCGGTTTCCACATCAATGATCTTGAACATTATGTTCAGCTGCGCCAGGTATTTGTAGGAAATACCACCCCCCAGTACGTTCTTCTGCCCCTGCGTTCCGTTGGTAGCCGACATCACATTACCGGTTACCACAATTTTGGCTCCCAGCTTTTTTGCTTTTCGTACAATTTCTTCGGTATTTGCTTCCTTAAACAGCTCTTCCTGCTTAATCGCTCCAAAGCGGCTTCTTTCCACCACTACAAATCTTTTGCTCCGCACCAGTCCTGATTCAACTGCCGTGCCGGCATTTAATGCATAATCATAATAAGAAAAACCTGAACAGGTAAAGGGGTAAACAGCCACGACCTCCTTGCCTTTTTCCGGTATTGCCGGCGTTAATTCCTCTTCCGTATTTTCCACCGGTGCAGTTGTGGCTGGTGTATTGGTTTTGGCAGGCGCCTTTGATTTTTTCTGGGCCTGGGTTGTGGTGTAAGAGCAGACTGCCATTGTAAATAAAACAGTGAACAGCAAAAACTTTTTCATAAAAATTTGTTTGATGGTGAATGATGCTGTAAACATAGGTTGAGATCGCAGGCGGCAGAAACGCCATTTATTTTTTGCAGGGACCGGCTTATTATTTAACCAGGTGTTTAGATGACCTGTCAATTTTTAGTGAGCACCCTGATCACTTTCCTGAGATACAGTAGTGGCGGGCGCAGGCTGTTTAAAATATTCCTTGTCGGTGATTTTACCGGTAATTGCCAGCACCAGGTACACGGCTGCTGCCAGGCTCAGGTACACACCAACCCCCAGGATGTCGAAGAGGCCGGGTGTCAGGTTGCGAACCATTCTTGAAGTTTCACGCATTGAATAGCCGTCAATATCTGCAGGCATTTCGGGTTTCATTTTAAAGTAGATCATGATCATGCCGGCCAGCAATACAACAACCGGAATAAAATGAGCGGGCCGGTAGTATTTGTTGAACTTTTGATTGCCGGTAATATGCTGGTACAGGATAAGGGCGCCTGACAAAGGAACAACGATGATAAGCACCATCAGCAGCCGATCGAAGCCTTTTAAAAACATACTTAACATGCCTGGAGAAATGCCGGTGCTGGTAATGGAAAAGCCAGACAGTGACATGGTGCCCATTGCAGTAACCCATGGAAAAAAGAAAGCGATCACTAAAAGTGCGGCGGCAATATTTACGCCGGTGAATTTCACATTTTTCATAACGTTTATTTTGATGATGACAGATTGCTTTAGCACTCAAACCTACCACCGCAACAGTCCCTTTAAAACCGGGGTTTATTTTTTGCAGCTGCCGGTTTATTTTTTGCGGCTATTGAGGGAAAAACTGATTGTTATGGTTATCTTACAGTAACCACCTTAAGCTGCTTATACATGTACAGGTATTTCTTAATTGTGTTGCTGTATTGGCCGTTGCTTTGTTCAGCGCAGCAAAGTGAACTGGATTCGATGATCGGCGAACTGGCCCGCCATCCACAGGAAGACAGTGCCCGGCTGCAACTACTGGGCGATATTTCATACACCTGTTACCAGCTTGATCCTGATAAGGGCATCTACTACGCCAACGAGTTAGTGGAGCTGGCAAAAAAAACCAACAACGTGGTATGGGGTGCAATGGGGTTTGCAAGGCTGGGCCTCAATTATGCGGAAAAAGGTATGTACAATGAAGCCATTGAGCACTACCGCCAGGCTGAAAACATCTTTGTAACCATTGGCGACCAGCAACGAATTTTCGGCGTACGAAACAGTTTGGCCATTACCTACATGGAACTCTCATCTTTTTCACGGGCGCTTGATATTTATTTTAAAAACCTGGGATATTGCGAAAGAGCCGGAAAGGATATCTCCACGGCACTTACCTGCGGAAACATTGCGCTGGTATATTTAAGAATGGGCAACTACAGGAAAGCGCTGGAGTATAACAGTAAAGCGCTTGCTGTTCAGCGAAAGGCGAATGACATAAAAGCAGTGGCAGATCTTTTAAACAGCCGCGGTAACATGTATGATGCCCTGAATGATTATAACAATGCCTTACCATTATACAGGGAAAGCCTTCAGTTGTCAGAAAATACCGGGTACGACAAAGGCATTGCAGCTGCCAGTTCTAACCTCGGGAATATTTTCAGTGAATTGAAAATGTACGATTCAGCCATCGCACAAATCAAAACATCCCTCAGCTTTTATAAGAAAGTGTCTGACAAAAGCAGGATGGCTGTGAATTTGAATTTCATGGGCAACCTGGTGGCAACGGCAGGAAACGACCTGCTGATCAAAGAAGGAATTGCACCGGCTGAAAGATATATAGTTGCCAATAACTACTACCGGCAAAGTTTTGCCCTGAACGAAGAAACTGAAGACATCGCCGGGCAAGCGGAAAACCTGCAAAACATGAGCAGCATGTATAAGAAGCTGGGCCAGTATGAAAAAGCACTGGAGGCGCATGAACGTTTTGCTGCCTTGAGAGACAGCATCCTGAGCGATGAAAAGCTGGAAGCCATTCAGCAGTCAGAAAAGCAGTACGCAGTTAAAAAAAATGAAGATTCGCTCTTATTGGTTCAACAAAAAAAAGACCTGCAGGTGGCGGCAGAAATAAGCAGGCAAAAATCAATTCAGCAATCGGTGGTACTCGGGGGGGCGCTGTTGCTGGTGACAGGCTTTGTGAGTTTTGTATTTTATAAAAAAAGAAGAGACGCCGGTCAGAAACAGGTGGAAGCGGAGTTTAAAACAGAAGTGACGGAAACTGAAATGAAAGCACTGCGTGCCCAGATGAACCCACACTTTATTTTTAATTCGTTGAATTCGATCAGTGATTACATCAATAAAAATGATGTGCAGTCTGCCGACCGGTACCTCACAAAATTTGCAAAGCTGATGCGGGTGATCCTTGAAAATTCTGAACAAAAGGAAGTACCATTGGCTGATGATCTCAAAGCGCTTGAACTGTATATGCAACTGGAGTCGCTCCGGATGAACAATAAGTTCAGGTATCGTGTTGAAGTGGAAGACAGTATTGATCTGCAGAGTACGCTTATACCGCCATTGTTGTTACAACCTTTTGTTGAAAACAGCATCTGGCATGGCATTGCGAAAAAAAATGGGGAAGGAAATATTTTGATACAGATCAAAAAGGAAAATGAAGAAATGATCCGGTGTATTGTTGAGGATGATGGTATCGGCCGCAGGCAATCTGCATCCATGGCCACCAGTGTTCCCCGCCTTGAAAAAAAATCGTTGGGAATGAAGATCACCCAAACAAGGATTGACATTCTTAATAAAACAAAAAATTCAAAAGCCTCCATCCACATTGTTGACCCTGAACAGGGGCTTAGGGTGGAAGTGCTGTTACCATTAACAAACAGTTTTTAAAATGACCAGGGCCATTATTGTAGATGATGAGCAACACTGTATCGACAGGTTGAATAAATTATTGCAACAGTATCATGCGGGCTCGGTTACTGTTGTTGCCTCCTGCACTTCGGTAAAAGAAGGCATCAAGGCCACCAGGGAATATCAACCCGATCTTTTGTTTTTAGATGTACAGGTACATGACCGAACCGGTTTTGACCTGTTGAGAGAATGCGGTGCTATCAATTTCAAAGTAATCTTTACCACTGCTTACGACAAATTTGCCATACAGGCCATCAAGTTCAGCGCCATTGGATATCTGCTAAAACCAATTGACGAAGATGACCTGCAGGAAGCGCTGGACAAACTGCAGGAAATAACCCCGGAGCAAACCAGCCTGATGGCCGGGGTGATCGAAAACAACCTGCACCAGCCCTCAAAGAAAAAACGCATCACCATTCCCAGCGGCAATGAATTGTTGTTTATCAATATTGATGATATCATCCGTTGCCACAGTGATGTGAATTATACCACCATATTTAAAAGCGATAAACAGAAGATCGTTGTGGCAAAAACTTTGAAAGAATTTGAAGAGCTGCTGAGCGACCAGGATTTTTTCAGGGTACATAATTCAGATCTTATCAACCTGAATTACATCAAAAGTTACAATAAAGGCAAGGGTGGCTCCGTGTTACTCACAGATGGCACCGAACTGGAAGTGTCTACACGCCGCAAAGACGACTTCCTTAAAAAAATGACTGCTTTGTAATTACTGTTGTTGCTGCACCATTTGCATGTACCTGCGGTATGAATTGTCTTCGCCCGGTACATCAGCCAGGCTTGCGGCCACAAGTTTAGGTGTGAGAACAGGGGCTACTTCATTTACCACCTGCCCATTTTCATGCGATACCGAAACACCTACTTCGAGTGTTTGTTTGGCAGTGCCTTTATAGGTGCCTTTCACCGGGGAAACATCACTGAAATTTCTTCCTGCAGCTAATCGCACATGCAGGTCGTTTACCACGCAGTTATTGGTGGGGTCAAAACCAAGCCATCCATAAAAAGGAATGTAAGTCTCCACCCAGGCATGGGTGGCGCCCTCTCCACGCAGTGTATGATCGGGAGGACAAACATACCCGCTCACATAACGGGCCGGGATGCAGAGCAACCTCAGCATCAAAAGTAAAATGTGGGCAAAGTCCTGGCAAACGCCCGCTTTCAGCTCCCATATTTCATCCAGCGTGGTAGACACACTGGTAATGCCTTTGATATATTGAAAATTGCGGTACACATATTCATTGAGTTGCTTCACTGCTGTAAAAACAGATACGGCCCGGTATTGCTCCGGGTTGGCCGCCCGCTGCAGTTCAGGCAGGGCTTTAAAGGTTTCCTGTTTTAGAAAATCAATATAGGGAACCATGTAGCGTATTTCCTGCAGGTTGTTCCATTGCGCTTGCACCGGTGCATCATCGGTGGGCATTTGCCGCTGGCGCGTGGTGATGGCAATATTTGAATCGATCCTTAGTTCGGTATGGGGCACTGACTTCATGAAGGAACCCACGTGATTCCCATAATAATCCTGGTACACTTCCACCACGGGATCGCCGGTGATAGCCACCCGCTGGCTTTCGGGAAGCTGGTATTGGTCTTTGAGCGGGTACAACATCAACTGGTTGGCGCTGTCTCTTACCGGCTCTGGGTAAGTGTATTTGGTAACATGATGTATAACAAATCTGGGCATAATGAAATTAATGTTACAATGATGTAACTTTTTGTTTTGGTTGCGGGCATTAATGAGCAAAATACTTGTGGCTGATGGCATCGCCAATCTCAAAAAGGCTCGCTTTGGTATCCTGTAAAAACTTATGCAGTCCCTGCGAGGCGATTGTATCAACCGTTGAAAACTGTGTATTGCTTTTCAATTTGCCGATCATGAAATATATTTCGCTGAAGGCGGCGGCGTTACCGTCGTTTTTCAACCGTTCAAAATACCGCAACAACCTGTTTACTGAGTAGATCACCGAACGGGGAAAAAGATCATTGAGCACCACCTGTTCCACCACCTTTTTCGCTTCAAAGCCGCCGCGGTAGGTTTTCAGGTAAAGTTCGTATCCTGAAATGGACATCAGCATATACTTCCAGTAAGTGGTATCGGCAATTTTATTCAGTTCGTAATTAAGATTGCTCAGTTTAATATCCAGTATATCGGTGCTTTGTATGCCTCTTTCAATGTACTTCCCGATGTTGAGAAAGGCGTTGCCCTCTCCTCTCGACATGGTTACTTCGGTGGTACCAAAATAAAGCAGGCCATATTTCAGCAGGTTGTCCAGCACTGTAACAGGGTCATCTTTTTGCAACCAACCCTCCAGCCTTGGATCCCTGATATTGTGATAAAAATCGTTCAGGCATTGCCACATTTCTTTGGTGATGTGGTCCTGCACACTGCGGCCGTTTTCCCTGGCTGTTGTAACAATGTTGAGCACAGAGTTCGGGTTGTCTTTTCCAATCACCATAAACTGCAGCACTTCTCTTGTTTTGTATTGCATGGCCGCTGCCTGTTCCGTGTCTAAAAAAGTAAATATTTTTAAAACAGGCAACCAGGAAAAATTCTGCAGATCATCCTGCGAGGAAGCATAGTTGATCTTGAGCATTCTTAAAATACCATCGGTACGTTCCATGTACCGGCTCATCCAGTATAAGCTATCAGCGACCCTGCTAAGCATAATTATTAATGTTACCTGTTTTTGCCAAAAAACAAAACAGGCTTTTTCAAAATGAAAAAAATTGGTTTGCGGTGTTGATCAATATCAGGTGGTAAGCACCCAGGTATCTTTACTGCCGCCGCCCTGGGATGAGTTCACCACCAGTGATCCTTCCCTCAATGCCACCCGGGTTAAGCCCCCCGGCACAATCTCGATACCGCCCGGACCGCACAATGCATAAGGCCTCAGGTCAACCCTTCTCGGCTGCAGTTTTCCATCCATGTAACAGGGTACGGAGGAAAGACTGATGATCGGCTGGGCGATAAAATTCCTGGGCATTTTCATCACTTCCGCTTTGTATTCGTCTATTTCCTTTTCAGAAGCAGCGCTGCCCATCAGCATACCATACCCGCCACTTTCGTTTGTTTTTTTGATCACCATATTGGTGATATTTTTAAATACATGTTCCCGCTCTTCGTCTTTGCCTAACTGGTAAGTGGGAACATTTTTCAGGATCGGTTCTTCATTGAGGTAGTACCTGATCATCGCCGGCACAAATGTGTACACGGCTTTATCGTCGGCCACTCCATTGCCCACTGCATTTACAATAGCCACGTTGCCTTTGCGGTAAGCACTCATGATGCCTGAAACACCGAGCATACTGCCCGGGTTGAATGTGAGCGGATCGAGGAAATCATCATCAACCCTTCTGTAAATAACATCCACCTGTTGTAAACCAGCCGTGGTTTTCATGTACACTTTATGGTTGTCCACCACCAGGTCGCTTCCTTCCACCAGTTCAACACCCATCAGGCGGGCCAGGGTGGTGTGTTCAAAGTAGGCACTGTTGTAAATGCCGGGTGTTAAGAGCACCACTGTTGGATTGGCGATTGCCCGTGGGGATAAGGACACCAGGTTTTTGTGTAAGATGGTGGGATACTCGATCACGCTCCGCACATTGTTGTGAGGAAGCAGGTCGGGAAAGATCCTTTTTGTGATCTCCCTGTTTTCGAGCATATAACTCACGCCGCTGGGTGTACGCAAATTATCTTCAAGTATATAAAAAGAACCGTCGTTGTTACGGATCAGGTCTATGCCGGAAATGTGTACATAAATATCGTAGGGTACCGGAAAGTTGTGCATTTCCCGCAGGTAGTGCGGACAGCTATAGATCATTTCAGCCGGCACCACCCCGTCCTTTACAATAAACTGGTTGCTGTAAATATCTTTCAGGAAAAGATTGAGGGCCCTTAGGCGTTGTTTAATACCCCGCTCAATATAATCCCATTCCGTTGCGGTGATGATACGTGGAATGATATCAAAGGGAAATATTTTTTCAATGCCTTCACCACTGCTGTATACGGTAAAAGTGATGCCCTGGCTCATAAAGAGGCGTTTGGCCAGTTCTTCTTTTTTATTCAGTTCATCGGTTGTAAGCTGGCTGAGAAACTGCATCACCCGGTTGTACTGTTCTCTTACCACGGCACTATCCACCATTTCATCCCACACATTGTCGGGCACTAAGTATGATTGCAAAAGTTCTCCAGTAAGCATGGTTATCGGTTTTGGAAATAAAAATGGAAGGCAATCGTAAAATACTCAGATAACCAAATATAGGAAAGGAAATGTAAAAAACCGTCGTTGATTTTATTTTGATGATGCAGCAGTGGCGATTTGATCCTGCTGCCACAAAAGATGATTTTGCACGGCTTTTATTTGTATGAAACTGTATGTTTTATTTAGCAACTCATTTAATTCACCTAATCTTTTGCCGGGGTTGCTGTGGATGATGGCTGAAATTTTTTCCACGGCTGTTTCATCTGCAAATGTTGACACCGGCACCAGGCCGCTGGCTACAAAGCCCATTAAGTGACCTTCTACTGTGCTCACCTGCAGGTCGCGTTCTTTTGAAATGTCGGGGATTGACTTCCCCTGCTTAAACTGGTGCAAAGAAATATCGGCAGAACTGTTTGCGGGCGTGGCTTTTTTACCTGCTTTTTTACGCGGCGCTTTTGGCTGGGTTTCCTCCTGCCTGGGAATGGATTCGATATTGTGCTCATTGCAATAATCAGTTACCATCCGGATTATCCCGGCGCCAAATTTATCTGCCTTTGATTTTCCTATTCCATTAACGAGCAGAAGTTGTTCAACCGAAGTAGGTAAATAAGTGGCAATCTCCGTAAGGCTATTATTGGTGGCAACGGCATACACCGGAATTTTCTGTTCCGCCGCCACGTCTTCCCTCCAGGCTTTGAGCGCATCCAGCAAAGCAGGATTTTTTACGTCCTGTTCATCCATCTTTTTTTTGCGGGTGGCATCACAGGTAATTTGTATGCGTGGCACCGCCATATCCAGTTTGTGCGACAGGTAACCGGCCACCGTAAAAGGTTGCTGGCAATAGCGGAGATAATGATTGGTGCGGTGAAAAGCGGTTAACAGCTCCACTAAAATTTCATCTACATAAGCTGCCACCTCTTTTGTTTGGGCCAGCAAGGGATGCTGTTGCAGCAGTTGTTGAAGATGTTGAAAAATGGGCCCAAAATAACCGGCTGCATCCTGCACCCGCTGCTGCAATGCGTTGTTGTCTTCAATGGCCGCCTGCTGCTGTAGCAAAGCCGGAACATAGGTTAAAAATTTTGCGCCGATTGCTGCTTCTTTCCTTACTGAATTCCTTAGTTCAACAATCCATTCCATGGCCGCCGCATTTAATTTACTGCTGCATTTTTCCACGGCGTTGTGCAGCCAGTTAACCAGGCGATCCAGGTCTTCCATTAAAAATATTTCGCTCAGCAATTGTATCGTAAACACAAGTCTTGCCCCCATAAATCTATCCTGCAGGGATCCTCTCGGCACGAGGGATGAGTAGGCTGACACCACCACCTCATTGCTGTAAATAGCTGTTGGCGGTATCTTCGATAAAAGCACCACGCCTTCCAGGCTGGTGCAACGGCTGAGCGCAACATATACCTGCCCGCTGCTGAAGGCCGCTGCCGCATCGATCATCACTTTGTCAAAGGTTAAGCCCTGGCTTTTATGGATGGTGATGGCCCAGGCCAAACGCAAAGGGTATTGAAAAAACCTGCCCAACACCTTTTGCTCCAGCTTTTCGTCTACCCGGTTCAGTGAGTACCGGATATTTTCCCAAACTTCCTGGCGTACTTCAATTTTCTCCCCGTCGCAGTCAACAATTATTTTATCTGACTCCAACAGGTGTACCACCCCGAGTTTTCCATTAAAATATTGTTTGCCGGCATTGTCATTTTTTATAAACATTACCTGGGTACCCTCCTTTAAAACCATCTCCGCTTCGGCGGGATAGCTATTTTCAGGAAAATCTCCTTCTACCCGGGCCTTGTAAGTAAAAGAAGAAGCCGGCAACAGTTGAAGTTTAGCCTGGTTGATATTGTCAGCCTGTAAATTATGGGAGGTAAGTGTAATATACTTTTCATCGTAGTAGGGAACAAAGCCTGGCAAATACCGTTCGTTGAGCATTTCATAATCGTCGATATCCATCTGGTTGTCCCTTACTTTATTCAAGAGCCTTACGAAGCCCCGCTCCTTTTGGCGGTAAATGGTTGTTAACTCCAGCAACAACGGAACCTGTTCTTTTACAGCTTTACTGTCGAAGAAAAATGGAGATGCATAATGTTCGTGTAAGAGTTGCCATTCCGCCGGTTTGGCTACCGGGGGCAATTGAAAAAGATCCCCGATAAATAATAATTGTACGCCGCCGAAAGCTGCAGCACGATTTCGGCGTACACTTCTTAAAATACCGTCGATGGCATCCAGCGTATCGCATCGTACCATACTGATTTCATCGATCACCAGTAATTCAATTTTTCGAAGGAGGTTGATCCGCTGCTTATTGTACCGGATACCCTCGAGAAGCTGTTTCCTGTTTTTATCGGTGGGTAAAAAAGGATGTAAGGGCAATTGAAATAAACTATGTATCGTAACTCCTCCTGCATTGATGGCTGCCACGCCGGTGGGTGCAGCTACCACCATGTTTTTTGCACACCGTTCTTTGAGATATTTTAAAAAAGTGGTCTTGCCCGTTCCGGCTTTACCAGTGAGAAAAACATTTTCCTGGGTTTCGGTTACAAAGCGAAAGGCGAGATCAAATATTTCGTTCGTTTCTATTGTTGTCATAACATACTTTCATCCCTGGCTGTGTTTTTTTGAAAATAAAAAGCCGGACTCCTCTTCTATAGTAGTGGTCAAAGTTAATCATTAAAGGTTCCGCTGCCGACACACTTAACGTAGCGGGGCATTTTGCTTTCCAAGGTTGCAAAGCCTTTTCCCGGTTTAAGGGGGAATTGCGGGAGCTAATCAATAAACCAATTGCTGGTGCTCCAACAACATTTTGCCAAAATTCACCACCAGCGCTCTCCGGATCCCTGATGCTTTTAAATAGTTGAATCCCCGGTTTACCAGCTCTTCGCCCATGCCATCTTTGCAGCAATCAATCAACAGGATCATACTGTTGCCTACAATAAAATCAGCGATGAAACGGTGTTTCAGCACGTTTCCTTTATAATGAATGCATTGTTCCACTTCACGTTGATGTGAAACCTGTTGCTGCAGGAGTTCTATTTCCAAAGCATCCTTATACACCTCACCTGAAAAACCATGACCTAATTTCCGGTATACATTTGAACAGGCTTCGACCAGGCTGGCGGTGACCGGTTGTTGAATTGTTGTTTGCATAGCATTGTTATTTATTGTAGCTGTCGCTGCAGGTTGGGCATTTTAATATTGAACCAGGATTGTTGAATTCAAAGCTTCGCATCAGGCCCGCTCTCTTTCACCCATCATCGTTAATTCATTGGCCACAATTTCTGTGATGTACCGTTTTACACCATCTTTATCATTATAACTCCGGTTTACCAGTTTACCTTCGATCGCAATCTCTTTTCCCTTTGTAAGATATTTTTCCGCGAGCTCTGCTATTCTGCCCCATGCAACAATATTATGCCAGCAGGTTTCGGTTTCTTTTCTTCCCGCACGATCGCGGTGCACTTCGTTTGTGGCCATGCTGAACCTGGCTAACTTTTTACCATCTTCGAATGTTTTAACATCCGGTGTATTTCCCAAATTGCCAATCAGCTGAACCTTGTTTCTTAATTCGTACATGACTCAAATTTTTTGTAGTGAATGATTAACCCGGCAACAATCGCCGGTTATGGCAAAGGTGTAGGTGCAGAAAAACCCAAGTCGGTCATTATTCGTTTACTCCCGAAACTAAGCGGGTAAAAAACATTTGCACCCGGATTTTATTTAGTAACTTAATCTTCTAAAACAACCACCATGACTGTATTTGAACCCCTCGGGGTAAAAACCTGCCTATGCTGCGATAAACCGCTCAAAGGACGGGTAGATAAAAAATTCTGCGACGATTATTGTCGAAACAATTACAATAACCACCTGAAGGCAAAAAGTTATCACAGTAATTATGTACGCAACATCAACAACACCTTATTAAAAAACCGGAGAATTTTAGAAAGCATTCTACCCGCCGGTAATGACACCGCCAAAGCAAACAAAGACAAACTCCAGCGGCTCGGATTTTCTTTTAACTACTTTACACATCTATATACAACCAAAAGCAACAAAACCTATTTTTACTGTTACGACTATGGTTACCTCCCGCTCGAAAGTGATTGGTACCTGGTGGTGAAAAGAAAAGAAGAATAATGGAAGATATACCTCAACCAGATCCTACGCTGTTGTTGCAAATAGTGCAAATGAAAATGCCTTTCGGAAAATATAAAGATCAATTGCTTTGCGACCTCCCGGTACATTACCTGGAATGGTTTTCCCGGAAAGGATTTCCGCAGGGTAAATTGGGGATGTTATTACAAACGGTATATGAAATAAAACTGAACGGATTGGACTACCTGCTGGAGCCATTGAAAAAAAGATAGGGTTATTAAGAGCCTCCGCCTCATTTCTTTGCCCCG
The DNA here is from genome assembly GCA_964452405.1 of uncultured Ferruginibacter sp. Taxonomy (GTDB): domain Bacteria; phylum Bacteroidota; class Bacteroidia; order Chitinophagales; family Chitinophagaceae; genus Ferruginibacter. The sequence continues at coordinate 6,194 of CAYVLT010000027.1, read as the reverse complement.
CCTGCTGATAAGGTTGTTCACCCGGTTATTGCCGCCCAGGCCTGTACCTTAAATTACATGATGAGCAATAAAACGGGAGACTACTGTTCACCAGCAAATTCCGTAATCTTCGCCATGATTACTGCTTCCTCCCCAAAAACTATGATGGTCCCAATCAAAAAAAATAGCATTAACCGGACCGCTGGTTCTGTCGCCAAAACTGGGATAGTAGCCCATTTGCTTCAACTCCCTGCGCACCCAACCGGGCGTTGCCTCCTGCAGCAATATTTGGCCGGCTTGGTTTGCGGTCGTCTATAGCTGTGCCTCCGAGCGATAACCACAATTGGTTTGTGTTGATGTTTGCCGCTTCTGTAGCTTCCTGCACCGTCATACCAAATTCAACAATATTGAGGAAGAACTGCAATAAGTTCTGATCCTGTGTATCCCCGCCCTGCACCGCAAAGGCAAGGAATGGCCTGCCTGATTTTAGCGCCAGGGTAGGCGTTAACGTTACTCTTGGCCGCTTACCGGGCACGATCACATTAAAGGGATTTAATGTTGAATCCAGTACAAAGCTCTGGAGGCGCTGGCTCATCCCAATGCCTGTGTTCCCTGCAATGCAGGCTGGCACCCAACCGCCCGAAGGAGTAACAGACACCACCCACCCTTCTTCATCGGCAGCTTCTATGGAAGTTGTGCCGGCCCATAATCTTTCCATATATGCTTCATCAGCGATTGCAACGTTTCCTGCATCGTGGGCTGGTGCAAAAGAGGGTGAATGGTTACCTGTAGTATCAAAAGAAAACCCCCGCTGTTGTAAGATCTGCAGGAAGGGGTTCACTTTGCCTTCAAAGGGATATGGATCGCCAGGGCCGATAGCGGGATTGTTGTGATCGGTTGTTATTTGTGCCGCCCGTTGTTTTGCGTATGCTTTACTTAATAAACCTTTCATCGGTTCGGCAGGAGGAAACGCCGGATCACCGTAATAAAAGTCGCGATCCGCAAAAGCAAGACTCATGGCTTGGTATAGCGTATGAATATACCTGGCACTGTTATATCCCATTGATTTCAGGTCGAAATTTTCGAGGATATTCAGGCACTGCAAAAGCGCAGGCCCTTGCGTCCACTGTTGCAGTTTATATACATCAATGCCTTTGTAATTTACCTGTAAGGGTTCTTCTTCCAGCGGTTTCCAACCGGCAAGATCTTCCGCGGTGATGAGCCCGCCCTGTTCCCGGCATCCGCGAACAAACTCCGCAGCAATATCGCCTTTATAAAAACGATCATACGCTGCCATGATCGCCTCCTGTCTTCCCTTTCCTTCTTTTAAGGCATTACTTTCCGCATCAACCAGTTTATTAAGTGTTTGCAGCAGATCTTGTTGAACAAATATTTCTCCCGCTTCGGGTGCTTCTCTTTTTTCACCTGTATGTGTAAGAAAAACTTTTTTACTGTAAGGCCAGGCTTTGATACGCTCTTTCTGCCGCTCAATGCTATTTGCTGTTTGCGCTTCCATCGGGTAACCGGCCGCCATCTCCATTGCCGGGGCCAATACCTGTTTTAAACTCATAGTGCCGTACTTACCCAACATTAAACACAGGCCGCCAAAGGTGCCGGGAGTTACGGCAGCAAGCGGTCCATATTCAGGTGGAAACTGGTAACCCCTGCTTTTAAAAAATTCTACGGTAGCTCCCGTAGGCGCCACACCCAGTGCGTTAATACCAATTACTTTGCGGGTACGTGGATTATAGATGAGGGCCTGTGTTTCTCCGCCCCAGCTCAACACATCCCACATGGTGCAGGTGGCTGCAAGCATGGCACAGGCTGCGTCCACGGCATTGCCTCCCTGTTGAAAGATCATTGATCCTGCCGTGGCTGCAAGAGGCTTGCCCGTAATGGCCATCCAATGCTTTCCATGCAGCGGAGGTTTTTGTGTTTGCTGCGAAAAACAAGCGCCTGATATCAACAGCAGCAGAAGAGTCTGTTTCATACAAGGAAGATTTAGTTTTTAAAGTTACCCAGGATCGAACTAAATCTTCCATCAAAATAAGCTATGATTTAAAAGCGGGTAATATTCAAAGCAGGCGCAACAAAAAGAAAGGTCACGAATTGCAAAGCACAAACAACTGCCTGTTTATACCAGCAATCCGTGACACTGCGTTTCAGGCTTTCGGCTTACCACCCATCATCAACAGTTCATTTACTTCCACTTCGGTAATCCATTTTTTATTGCCGTTTTTATCATTATAACTCCTGGTGATCAACTTGCCCTGTACCACTACTTCCTTACCCTTGGTTAAATATTTTTCAGCGATCTCGGCTACTTTGCCCCAGGCTACCAGGTTATGCCACTGGGTTTCGGTTACTTTTTCTCCTTCGGCATTGCGGTAGTTCTCACTGGTGGCTACATTGAATCTTGCCATTTTCTTTCCTTCATTAAATACTTTTATTTCGGGAGTGGCGCCCAGGTTGCCGATCAGTTGAACTTTGTTTTTTAAAGCATTCATGTTCTTATTTTTAAGTGTTGAAATACTAAACATAGGTTAACCACATCTGCCTCTGTACCTGTTTGACAAAACAAAAATAGCAGCCCATGCCGGTGCAGACAAGGGTGAAAACACCAGTTTTTCAGGGGATTTTTCTTGCTGAAAAAAAGAAAAAAACGCTTCTTTAAGTGAAGCATGTTGGGGAAAAAAGAAGAGAGGGATGTAGAAAAAGTTTACGGATCAGCTAACCAATTGTGTTTGCAAAAAACTGGTCCAGTCCTCCAGCATTTTACCTTTCAATACCCGGGGAAATTTATGTTGTCCGCCTACCTTGCCTTTGCTGTTCAGAAAATCAAGAAACATTTTCTCGGGAAGTACTGTTACAAAAACATCTTTTAGTGCATGCTGGCGTTCCACTTCATAATCGTCGTTCAACTCCTTTAAACGGTTGTCGATTTGTTGGGCAAGTTGCTTTTCATCCACCAGGTCGTTGGTGGCTATGTACCAGTGATGCGCAAAAAAATTACCATGCGGTACACCGGCCACTGTAAATTCCGGTATACATATATTCAGATCCTTACTGGCAATATCAATCGCCTTGTTCATATTATCAACACTGAGGTGTTCTCCCACCAGGCTTAAAAAGTGTTTGGTGCGGCCGGTGATGATGATCTCGCTTTTTTCTTTGTCCACCAACCGTACGGTATCTCCTATGGCATAGCGCCAGGCGCCGGCATTGGTGCTGATGAGCACAGCATAATCTTTGTTCTCTTCAATTTCGTGCAGCATCAGGGCCCGGGGATTGTCCACCATATTCCCTTCCACATCAAAATTGTTGTAGTCAAAAGGAACAAACTCAAAAAATATGTTGTTGTTCAATGCAAGGTGCATACCCACTGCGCCCTGGCGGTTCTGGTAAGCAAGGAAACCTTCGCTGGCAAGGTAGGTTTCAATATAGGTGATGGGTTTACCCAACAGTTTTTCGAAGCCTCTTTTATAGGGTTCCATTGCCACACCGCCATGTACATAAAATGCGAGGTGGGGCCAGATATCATGGATATTTTTCAGCTTGTAGCGTTCAATTATTTTTTCCATACATAACTGCAACCAGGCTGGTACCCCCACAATAAAGCCGATGTCCCAGTTAGGTGCATTCTCCACGATCTCTTCAATTTTTTTTGCCCAGTCTTTTTCCCGGGCAATCTTTTTACCCGGTTTGTATAATCCCTGGAACCAGAAAGGAATGTTTTTTTGCTGTATGCCGCTCAGGTCGCCGGCATAATAGGTAGGCCCTTTTTGCAACTGCGTGCTGCCGCCCAGCATAAGCCATCCTTTTCCCACTGCCCGCTTCGGCACATCTTCATATTTGGCCAGGCTGATCAGTTGCTTGATGCTGGTGATGGTATTGCTGCGGATGAGTTCTTTGGTGATTGGGATATACTTGCTTGTGGCGTCGCTGGTGCCACTGCTGAGTGCAAAATATTTTACCTTGCCCGGCCAGCAAATATCAGCAGCGCCATCTTTAGCCCTGTGCCACCAGGCATCGTATATTTTGTTGTAGTTGTAAGTGGGAACGAGTTGCTGAAACTTTTTGCCCGGGTGCCGGCTCAGTAAAACTTCATCAAACTTATAGGTTTGCCCGAATTCAGTAAACCTGGCTTTTCTCAGCAGTTTCTTCAACACCTTCAATTGCTGGCGGCGGGGATCCTTTGCGGGTAGCCTCAATGCCGCTGCAATCGCTTTGGAAAGTTTTAACTCTATTCTTGACATCCAATAATTATTATCAGAATTGCAAAAGTACAATATGGCTTTGTCTTTTACACCTGCCTGTTTTAAGATATTGCCGGTAAGGGTTAGTGATCAGGGTACGCACAAATATAGCTCTCTGTTTTTATCTGCTGCCGAAAATTATTGCACCCCATAGCGGCATTTACCAGGAGGTGCCGGGAAATAATTTATAATGTATGGCGGGTTTGAAACCTTCCTGAACCGGCAACGCTGGTTATAAATATTTTTAACGGCAGGCGCCGGCACGTTCAAATGATCTTTTTACAGTAGGTTTGCCGGCAAAATAAAATTTCCAGTATGAAAAAATTTCTTATTTCGATTGTGCTTTGCTCCGGTTTACTCAAAGCAAGTGCCGATGAGGGGATGTGGCTGCCCATGTTGCTGGGCCAGCAGGTATATAACGACATGGTGAAAAAAGGATTGAAACTCACCAAGGAACAGTTATACTCCATCAACAAGGCTTCACTCAAAGATGCCATCATCATTTTTGGAGGCGGCTGCACCGGTGAAATCGTGAGCAACGAAGGATTGATTTTTACCAATCATCACTGCGGGTACGATGCCATTGCATCAGCCAGTTCAGTGGAACACAATTACCTGAAAGATGGTTTTTATGCTTTGAGCAAAGACCAGGAGATACAGAGTAAGCTTACCGTGCAGTTCCTCGAAAGAATTGTAGATGTAACGCCGGAGGTGGAAGAGGCGCTTAAAGGACTTTCCTGGGAGGAAAGAGTGCAGAAAACTCCTGATGTTTTCAAAGAGATCACTGATAAAGTGGCCGATAAGGAAAACGGTATTGCCGGCAGGGTGTACAGCATGTTTAAAGGAAACCAATACCTTATGTACGTGTACAAAACTTACAGGGATATCAGGTTGGTAGGTACACCTCCTGAAAGCGTGGGTAAATTTGGTGGCGATACAGATAACTGGGAGTGGCCACGGCATACCTGCGACTTTTCGGTGTTCAGGGTGTATACCGCTAAAGATGGCAAACCCGCCGAATACAGCGCCGACAATGTTCCCCTGAAACCAAAATATTTTTTACCGGTAAGCATCAAAGGAATCAAAGACGGTGATTACGCGATGATATATGGCTACCCCGGCGGTACCAACCGCTACGAAACCAGTTATGGCATTAAGCTGAAGAACGAGATAGAAAACCCTTCACTGGTGGCATTAAGAGATGTGCGGTTAAAACTGATGCACGAACAAATGATCAAAGACCCGGCAGTAAAACTGAAGCTGGCCAGCAAATACGCCAGTGTGGCCAATTACTGGAAATTCTTTGATGGTGAAACCAAACAGTTATTGAAGTTTCATACCTACGAAGAAAAACAGGCCTACGAAAACAAATTTGCCGCCTGGGCCAAAGGAAAGCCCGGGTACGAAAACCTGTTTGCCGACTACCAGAAAAATTATGAAAGCTGGACGCCGTACAGCAAAGAACGCCAATATTACAATGAAGGTATTCTTGGATCAGCACTCACTGCCTTCGCTGCTACGCTGGTGAAGCTGGAAGCCGACCTGGTTAAAACGGGTCATTCTTCTGCGGATATTAAAAAATCTGTGGAAGCCGCTACCGCAGCAAGAAAAAAATACCTGGATGCAGCAGACCGGGCAAGTGATGAAAAAATAATGGCCGCCGTGTGCGGGTTGTTTTATAACGACATCGACAAAAGTCAGCACCCGATCGGTTTTTATGAAGGTTTAAAAAGCACTTATGGTGATCTGCGAAACGATGCAACCTTTAAAGCCTGGGCCAAAGATGTTTTTGATAAAACGATGATACTGGATGATGAAAAATGGAATGCGTTTACGTCAAACCCTGATGCTAATGTATTGCAGGCTGATCCTGCTTTTGCCTATGCTTCCGCTTTTTCTAAAAACTATACCCTTAAATATGCCCCGCTTTACAAAGCATTTACCGAAAAGAATGCGGAG
>CAYVLT010000026.1:0-29595 GCA_964452405.1 uncultured Ferruginibacter sp. | reverse complement strand
GAAACAATTGCCGGCTATTTCAGGCACCTGCCTGTTCAACCGCTGGTATTGGGGTGGATGATCGCCGCTGTGATCCGTTTATCATTGGGTTCTGCCACTGTTGCCGGACTTACTGCTGCTGGTATTATTGCACCGATGATGCAGGGCATGCAGGTAGAGCCCAACCTGATGATACTGGCGATAGGATCGGGCAGTATTTTTTGTTCTCATGTAAACGACACCGGCTTTTGGATGTTCAAAGAATATTTTAATGTATCAATGAAAGATACATTTTTATCATGGTCGCTGATGGAAACCATCGTGTCGGTGACCGGGTTGCTGGGCGTGCTGCTGTTGAACAGTTGCCTGTAAAAGCCCCGCCTATGAAAAATGCCCGGCAACTTCCGGGCATTCACTGAAACCATCAATACATCTCTTACCTGAACCTGATATTGTAAGTGGCGCCGATGCCCACATGTGGTATATTGCCACCATTTGCATCGCTGCGGAAAATATTGTTGTAAAAGGCGAACACGTTCCAATCGTAATTGTGATATCCTAACTGAGGTTTTAAAAAAGCTCCACCTTTCGCATTACTCACTTCTGTGAAAATACTGTACCCTGCATCCAGGCCTGCAAAAAAGCCACTGCTGGCCGGGTAAACCCGGATGAATGCACCCAATGGAACAGCGCCAAAACTATGAGCATTGTTCTTTGGAAAGTAATGATCATACCCGGTGGTAAGCCCCACACCAACATGATTTGTTTCCATCAGTTGCCCTTTTAACTCGAGGCCGCCAACAAAGCTGCTGTAGTTGGAAACATCCCCTACGGGCACACCTGCGTTAAGCCCTATTTTTAGCCATGAATTTTTTTTGGTGATCTGGTCCTGTTGCGCAAATAACACGCTGCTGCTCATAAACGCCAGCATTACAATTGCTAATTTCTTCATACAATGATTGTTTTGATTCAACCACATAAAGCCAAATCTTATACCAGCACGAAAATCAGCGGAAAATGTAAGCAGATGAAAATATTACGGGGAAAAACTTTCCCGAACGAGGCACTGTTGCAATGCTCAACTTTTTTATGCACTAACGGGAACGATTGTCCTGAAGGTAAGATTGATCCTTGGGGAAAGTATTCGCCGGGCAGGTGGCAGCTGGTGCATCCAATTTGATTGCGTTGTTCCCTTCATCAATAAAAGGCTGCCGTGTTGCAAGGTAAGGCTGATGGTTTCCCGGGTTCCTTTGTGGCGAAAAGAGAATTTTCTTGCTGCTCCAAAACTCAGCGAAGCAATTGCACCTTCTTTTTTCATTTCCTTTTCTGCATCACTGTGCCACGACATTCCCTCTGTGCCGTTGTGATACAGGTTCAGCAGGCAGGAGTTGAACTGTTCTCCGCAACGCTCTTCGGTAATGTTCTTTAATTGCAGCAAAGCACCCGTCCATGGTAAGGCCTTTTTAGTAATACTGCTGTAAGTATATTCAAATGGCGCATCTCCGTACCAGGCCACTTTTCTTTTGGTGATGATGCGTTTGCCATAGAGCACGGTTTCATCATGTTTCCATTCAATGTTTTCAAGCAAATGCGCCAGGTAGTCATTGGCCTGCAGAACCGGGAAGAGTGTGCCGTAATAATGAACGATCCCATCGTATGGCAACAGGTTAAAGGTTTCTGCCGGCTCACTGTTAAACAGGTCCATTATTTTATTTTGAAGATGATCACAGTAACGGGTATACGAAGCTTAAAAAAAGATACCGGCCTCAGCCGGTACCTATAATATCCTTCTGCTATTTTTTATTGAAAAACGGCATTTACCGTCACACGGTCAGTCACCATTTGCCTGATAGCTGCTGCAATGCCATTGGCATCAAGACCGATCTCATCGTATAATTGTTTAGGTGTACCATGTTCCACCAGCCGGTCGGGAATACCCATTATTTTAACAGTCGCCTGGTAACCATGTTCATTCATGAATTCTAACACAGCAGAGCCAAAGCCACCAACAACGGTACCGTCTTCAACGGTAATGATACGGCTGTACTGACTAAACACTTCATGCAGCATGGCTTCATCCAATGGCTTACAGAAGCGAAGATCGTAATGGGCAGGATCAATACCTTCCGCCTTTACATCCCTGATGGCGGCGGCGGCAAAATTGCCCGGGTGACCAAAGGAAAGTATGGCGATATCGCGACCCTCTTTCAGTTTACGTCCCTTGCCAATTTCAATTGCTTCAAAAGCTGTTTGCCATTCCGGCATCATACCTTCTCCCCTTGGGTAACGAATCACAAACGGGTTTTTGGTACTCTCTAACTGTGCCGTGTACATCAGGTTCCTGAGTTCCTTTTCATTCATGGGTGCACTAACGATCATGTTGGGAATACAGCGCATGTATGCAATATCGTAACATCCATGATGGGTAGGACCATCTTCTCCAACCAGGCCGGCCCTGTCGAGGCAGAAAACCACCGGCAGCTTTTGTATTGCCACATCATGGATCACCATGTCGTAGGCACGTTGCATGAAAGAAGAATAAATATTGCAGAACACCTTCATCCCCTGTGTGGCAAGTCCGGCGCTTACGGTAACCGCATGTTGCTCGCAGATGCCCACATCAAATGCACGGTGCGGCATCTTCGCCATCATGTATTTTAAGGAAGAACCACTTGGCATGGCCGGGGTAATGCCCATGATCTTATCATTCATTTCGGCCAACTCAATGATGGTATGGCCAAAAACATCCTGGTATTTCGGGGGCTGTGGGGTATCGTATGTTTTTTTATGTATTTCACCGGTTACTTTATCAAAAAGGCCAGGCGCATGCCATTTCGTTTGATCTTTCTCCGCCAGCTCATAGCCTTTACCCTTCACCGTTAGTATGTGCAATATTTTGGGACCCGGGATATTTTTCAGATCCTGCAGCGTGTCGATGAGTTTACTGATGTTATGCCCGTCAATAGGGCCAAAATAACGCAGCTTCAAAGCTTCGAAGAGGTTGGCCTTGCTGGTTACGGCGCCTTTAACTCCTTCCACAATTTTATGCATCACTTTGCGGCTGAGGTTCTTTCCCGCAGGCAACTTACCAAGCACATTCCAGACTTCGTCTTTGATCTTGTTGTAGGTAGGCGATGTACTGATGTCGGTAAGGTATTCTTTCAGGGCACCTACATTGGGATCGATGCTCATGCAATTGTCGTTCAGAATGATCAGCACATCGCTGTCAGCCACTCCGGCATGGTTCATGGCCTCAAAGGCAAGGCCCGCCGTCATGCTGCCATCGCCGATCACGGCTATTGATTTACGGTCTTTTTCGCCCTTGTACCTGGCGGCCATCGCCATACCCAATGCCGCACTGATGGAAGTAGATGAATGCCCCACTCCGAAAGTGTCGTATTCACTCTCGCTTCTTTTGGGAAAACCACTCAATCCATTGTATTTACGGTTGGTAGGAAAAATATCCCTGCGTCCGGTTAATATCTTGTGGCCATATGCCTGGTGGCCTACATCCCATACCAACTGGTCGTATGGCGTGTTGTACACATAATGCAATGCCACTGAAAGTTCCACCACACCCAAACTTGCCGCAAAATGCCCGCCATGCACGCTCACCACATCAATGATGTACTGCCTGAGCTCGTCACACACCAGGTGCATCTGTTCCTTTGAAAGCTTTTTCAGGTCGTCAGGACTATTGATACCTGATAACAGGGGGCCTGCTTTTATTTCCATAAATTTTATTTGCTTTGTAAAGGTAGGTTTTTTATCGTGTTACGGAATTTTCCACCTTGTTCGGGGCTAACCCGCAAGGAGGCTGTATCATGAAGCGTGGCTGGCAACAGCGGCCACTCCAAAAACGGTCCGGCAAATTGCCCCGGAACGCTTAAAACCAACCGTTTACAGCAGATAAAAAACCTGTTGAACGAAGCAGCAGTCAGCGGTTGCGATACGTCTTTCATTTTATAAAATGTTTCAATGAAATATTATTTAACCCTTTTCCTGGCAACCAGCAGCCTCCTGTTGAGCAGCTGTACCCTTTGCAGCCGAAAGAAAATCACCTGCACCGCTTTTGAGGATTCGCTGTTTAAGCAATGGTTTCCCTATGAAAAAGGACAATCATTAGTTTTTAAAAACCTCTCCACCGCAGACACCGCAGGCTATACCATCGCCACCGTAAATTTTTCCGAAGCATATGAAATATCCCGGGGTGGTATTGAGGGAACGTACCCCACCTGTGAGTCCTCCGCTTATATAACCAGTACCAATGAAAACAACAGTCCTTTTGGCATCATCGGGACAGGTTACACCATTTCTGAGGACGGTAACAAAACACTTGAGCTTTGGTTCAACAACGGCGGTTTTAAGACGGGCGCTATCGGCGAAAGCAGCTTCGCCGCATTAGCAGATGAAAGTAACCATGCAGATGCGGTCGCCCCCGTGCAACATTTTTTGTTCGATAATGGAATCACCTATCCCCAGGTGGTGATCATTACCAACGATACCGTTTATAACAAATCTGACAGACCTTACAAACTGTATGTTGCAAAACATGCAGGCATCATCGGCTGTGAAATGTACCCATCGCTGCAAAAATGGATCATACAATAAACAACCATTATGAAATTTCCTGTTACTGTTTCGCTGGGTGATTTTCACATTCAACTACATGCCCTGCTGGAGTTTGCAGCTTATTTTACCGGGTTCAGGTATTTTTTATACCTGCGAAAAAAACAAACAGACCGCATCAGCATCAATCACAGGATCTGGATCCTGATCGGCGCCATTTTCGGATCAGCGTTGGGAAGTCGCATTGCAGGTGGCCTGGAGGATCCTGAACAGATCAGCAAGGCCGGGAATGTTTTCATGCATTTTTACCAGAACAAAACAGTGTTGGGTGGATTTATAGGCGGCACCTGGGGTGTGGAGCTCATCAAAAAAATCATCCATGAAAAACATAGCAGCGGCGACCTTTTTACCTACCCGCTGATACTGGCGCTCATCATTGGCAGAATCGGGTGCTTCAGTATGGGCATCTACGAAGAAACTTATGGTACCGTTACCGATTTTATTACGGGCATCAATCTGGGAGATGGTCAGCCAAGGCATCCCGTTACTTTGTACGAAATGGTATTTTTAGCAGCACTGTGGGCGACGCTGGTGCAATCAGAGAAAAAATATGTTCTTGCAAGCGGGCTTCGCTTCAAGTATTTTTTAATCGCCTATTGTGTCTTCAGGTTTCTATTGGATTTTATCAAGCCACATTACACTTTCGGTGCAGGCTTATCCACCATCCAGTTCACGGCAATGACAGGACTGTTGTATTATGCGATACTCTATGCAGCGAATAAAAATCTATTTTTAGTGAGAAAGCGGAAGCTGCCAACAACGGCCCTGTGATCATTAATAATTTACACCACGAATAATAAAATAAATTATGCCGGAACGCCCTTATACCTATTACGATTTTACCCAAAGCATTTGCACCACCTGCCTGCGCAGGGTGGACGCCAAGATCGTTTTTGAAAACGACCAGGTATTTATGTTGAAGAACTGTCCAAAACATGGCTTTGAAAAAGTGCTGATTGCCACGGATGTGGAATATTATAAAAACATCCGCAATTACAACAAACCTTCTGAAATGCCACTGTGTTTCAACTCAACGGCCAAATACGGATGCCCTTATGATTGCGGTCTTTGCGCCGATCATGAGCAGCATAGCTGCCTGACGGTGGTGGAAATAACAGACCGCTGCAACCTGCAATGCCCTACCTGTTACGCCATGAGCAGCCCGCATTATGGCCGTCACAGAACCGTGGAAGAAGTAGAGCGGATGCTGGATATTATTGTTGCCAATGAAGGAACGCCGGATGTGGTGCAGATAAGCGGCGGTGAACCAACAGTGCATCCCGACCTGTTTGCCATTCTTGATATAGCTAAGAAAAAACCGATCCGGCACCTGATGCTTAATACCAACGGTATCCGCATTGCAAAAGACGCCGCCTTTGCAAAAAAGCTGGCTGCTTATGCGCCTGACTTTGAGATTTACCTTCAATTTGATTCTTTAAAACCAGGTGCCTTGCAACAATTGCGGGGCGAAGATCTTACCGCCGTAAGGTTGCAGGCGCTCGAACACCTGAATGCACTCAACCTCTCCACCACCCTGGTGGTTACCCTGCAACAGGGAGTAAATGATGATGAAACGGGAAAGATCATTGATTTTGCGCTGCAGCAAAAATGCGTAAGGGGTGTCACCTTTCAACCCACACAAGTGGCAGGCAGAACTGAGAATTTTAACCCGGCAACCGACCGGGTAACTATGACGGATGTACGAAAGAAAATTCTTGAACAAACAAATGTTTTTCAACCAAACGACCTCGTTCCCGTTCCCTGCAACCCTGATGCGCTGGTGATGGGTTATGCCTTGAAACTAGGCGGGCAGGTTTTTCCTTTAACACGCTATATTGATCCCGCTGTTTTGCTCGACAGCAGCCGCAACACCATTGTATACGAACAGGATGAAGCCCTGAAGGAAAAAATGATCAGCATCTTCAGCACCGGCATTTCTGTTGACAAAGTGAATGAGAATATGAAGCAATTACTCTGTTGCCTCCCACAAATAGAAGCACCCGGATTGGGGTATGATAATTTATTCCGCATCATCATCATGCGTTTTATTGATGCCTATGATTTTGATGTGCGTGCGATTAAAAAAAGCTGCGTTCATATTGTTCATAAAGATGGCCGTATCATCCCTTTTGAAACCATGAATCTTTTTTACAGGGATGAAAAAGAAGTTTATCTTAAACAGCTACAAAAAGAAAGAGAAGCCGGAATATCTTAAAATAAAACAGGCTGCATTATACTTATCCTGTGTTAAGCAACCTGTTGCCTACAGTGATGCCGGCCCCTCAAACCTGAAAAATCAGCAGAAAAACTTTTTTGCCTGCCCGCATTTTACTATTCTTGCCGGTATTCCGAAAGGCCGGTAATGCATACCCGTTTCCATTACGCCTTTGTGATACCTAAAACATTTTTGATGAAGGTTGAAAATAAAATACTCATCATAAACATCAGCCTAGCTGCGTTGATCACTGCAGCCCTTGCTTTTATAACCGACACCTACCCCGGTAATGGTTTCTTTTTTATAACCGGTGTGGTGGGCATTGCCGGTGGCATCGGTTGCACTTTACTCGGCATGTTGTTGATGTTGCGGAAAGACAAAAGCCCTGCCAGGGGTTATCTCATCAGTGGAATTATTTTACTCATTATCGGCTTACCCAGTTATTTTTTCCTGAATCAATTTTGATTCATTTAAATAACAGGCAACTACTGCAACCTTATCACTGCAGTAAAAGTCTTGATAGCATCCACGAAACTGCTTATATTTATAAAAGATTGCTTATTCTCATAAACCCCCTACCAAGATGACACTCCAGTACAAGATACTTGCCAGCAATGCTGCATTTACACTCGTCGTTACTTTAGTGCTTGCCTTTATCACCGATACTTTCCCGGGCAACGGCTTCTTTGCCATGTTTGGCCTGGTAGACATTGTGGTGGGCTTGAGCTGCCTGGGCCTTGGCCTGATGTGGTTGCTGCGGAAAGACAAACGATTTTCAGGAGGCTATCTCACGAGCAGCGTTATTCTTTTGCTGGTGGGCCTGGTTTGCTTTATGTACACCGGCCAATATTAAATTAAGGAAAGAGATTTTCCGCAATGGCCACGCTTTCAGGCTTGCCAACATCCACGAGCCTGTCGCCGGTATGTTCATAACCATAAATGGGGTGATTCGACGCCAGGCTGAGGTAGGTATCTACAATAGAAAACTTACCCCGCTGAGGAATGAGTTCGAATACCAGTGGTTCAAAAATCACCACGCAACTATATGCCATCGGTTTTAAACCGGGCTTATCAATGGCAATTTTCTTTTCGCCCGTTGCCATATTCATCCAGCCACAAAGCCTGTTATCGTCATCAAATAAAAAATTACGACTTGATTTGCGGGAGGTGATACCAAAAGTGATCAAACCCTTTTTCTCCTGGTGAAAAGCATGTAGCTGGTGCAGGTTAAGATCGGTGAGAAAATCTGCATTCAGCGTAAAGAACGATTCGCCATTGCTTAAAAAATCTTTAGCCTTTAATAAGCCGCCACCTGTTTCCAACACTTCATCGGTTTCATCGCTGATGGCAACCCTACTTCCCCAGCCTTTATTCAACTCAATAGCGTCCACTACCTGCCCGGCAAAATGATGCACATTCACCACCACATCCGTGATGCCATACTGCTGCAGGTATTCAATATTTCTTTGTAAAAGAGATTTGCCATTCACCACAGCCAATGCCTTGGGATGCTGATCTGTCCAAGGTTTAAAGCGGGTGCCCAATCCTGCAGCGAAGATCATTGCTTTTTTCCCGGAGAGTTCCTGTGATGCCAGATGATGATTATTATTGTTGCTCATTGTAACCGGTGATTTGGTGGATGATATCATTTGCCGATGGCCTGTCCGGGTTGTACCGGTGTTGTTTTCCAGTTTGCCCGGTTGCTGTGTTCGATTGCTATCTTCACATTGAATTTATTTCTGAGGTGCCTGGCAATGGCTTCTGCTGCATATACACTCCGGTGCTGCCCACCGGTGCATCCAAAATTTACGGCCAGGTGTTCAAAACCCCTTCGGATGTAATCTTCCACTGAAATATCCACCATACTGTACAGTGCATTTAAAAATTCCGGCATTTTTGTTTCCTGTTCCAGAAAATCCTTAACGGGTTTGTCCAGCCCGGATAAGTGTTTATAAGGATCAAAGCGGCCGGGATTTAAGATGCCCCGCATGTCAAAAACGAAACCGCCACCGTTCTTTGTTTCATCTGCAGGATAACCGTTTTGTATAAACGAAAAACTTTTGATGCTCACCAATAGCGGCGTATCACTGGTTGCCTGCACAGGCGTGAATTCAGCGATTATTTCATCACTGGTACAGATATCCAGTACTTTTTTAAATTCCGGTAATGCAAGGCCCACACTTTGGTGCTGAACAAACCACTTCAGGTTTTGTAAAGCCAAAGGAATGCTGGTTAAAAAATGTGCCTTCCGTTCAAATAATCCACGAAAGCCATAAGCGCCCAAAACCTGCAGCAGGCGTATCAACACATAACCATTGTACTGGCTCCTGAAAATATCGCGGTCGATCGTTTGACCCACAGCATTTTCAAAGGCGTTCATGTAATCCTCCAGCAGCGATTGTTTCCAATCATCGGGCAGGTTGGCTTTTGCCTGCCACAACAGCGATGCCACGTCATACTGCGGCGCCCCTTTCATGCCGCCCTGGTAATCGATGAAGTGAACCTGGTCATCGTTATCCACCATAATGTTGCGGCTTTGAAAATCGCGGAACATAAAAAACTTATACTCCGTGTGAGATAAATAGTTTGATAACGCCTCAAAATCCTTGATGAGTTTTTGCTTGTCGTAAGGCCGGCGGAGTGCATCTAAAAAATAATATTTAAAATACAGCAGGTCGGCCATGATCGCTTCTTTTCCGAAAGAAGCGTTGGTAAGGCATTTTTTGTAATCAAGTCCTTCATGTCCTTTCACCTGCAACAGTGCCAGTTGTTCCAGGCTTTGCCGGTACAAAGCGTATTGTTCATTGCTATATCCCTGTTGACTGAGTTTGTCAAGCAACGACACTGTTCCGAAATCCTGCTGCAGGTAAATGGTTTTGCCCGCATTTACTCCCAGTACCGTGGCAGTACGCAGTCCTTTCGCGGCAAAATGTGTTGAAAAGTAAATGAACGTTTCGTTCTCCTTCGTGTTGGCTCCCTGTGTGGCGATAAAACTTTCGTTGCTGGTATGCAGCCGGTAATAATGACGTTCGCTGCCTGCCTGTGGCAATTTGTCGATCTTAATAACGGGTGCAGTTGACAGGGTTGCAAAAAGTTCGAGGATTGAGTCGACAGGTGATTGCATGGATCAATAAAAGAGTTTCGGTAAAAATACTTGTAAAATGCAGAGTGACCAAAAGCCGTGATGAAGCACTGCCGCCAGGGGCGCCATTTTATTCGCATGGATTTAATATATTCGTAACACCTAAACCAACAACTGTCATGCAAGATCAAATCAGCCCCCAAAATGCTATTCCTGAATTTAAAGTTGACCCGGTACTGGTACTGGTGTTCGGCATCCTGTCCTGCGGCATTTACCTGATATACTGGAACATTAAAGTAGCGGAGGTATTAAATGCTGTAGCGGAGAAAGAAGTGATTTCGCAACCCATCGCTATATTCGCCGGTTGTTGCATGCCGGTGAATATTTATTTTTATTACCTGGCGGGTAAAGAAGGCTTGCCGAAAGTATATGAGCGTACCGGTGAGCTTCAAAAAGACCAATCCACTTTATTAATTGTGCTGGGATTTTTTTTCCCAATTGCAGCAGCCATGATTGTACAAGGTGATATTAACAGGCTTTATAGCGAATAAAAATGTAAAACGGAAACTTTACGGTATAGCCGGCGCTTTGATCACGCTGGCTATACCCTTTTACCTGAGCCTGCACAACCAGGGCAATCATCTTGAAACAGACCAATCGATCTGCCCTTTTAAAATGCTTACCGGGTTTCCATGCCCCGGGTGCGGCATCACCAAATCGCTGGTATATTGCCTTGAAGGCGATTGGTACCGCAGTTTCAGCAACCATCTTTTCGGCCCTTTTGTGATCGCCTTTGCACTGCTTACTATTGTTGTGCTGCTAACCGAGCTCATCACGCACCAGGAGTATTTCAACAAATGGTTGTACAATAAAAAACTTGCCTATGGCCTCGCAGCATTTTTAGGCGTATACCACCTTGTGAGGCTGGGTTATTTTGTGATGACTCATTCCTGGCAAAGTATCCTGCAGCAATCCATCTGGCAATAGAACCGATCCGGCAAGGTATTATCCCTTTAGTGCAAAATCCACGGCGGCGCTGGCATGTATCAATGTAGTGTCGAATAAGGGAATATCAACATCAGCCTGTTTGATAAGAATCGGTATTTCCGTACAACCAAGTATCACGCCTTCGGCTCCCTGCTGTACCAGCTTATGGATGATCGAAATAAATCTTTGCTTTCGCTCCGGCAAAAAAATACCCTTACCCATTTCGTTATAGATAGCATCATTGATGTATTCCCTGTCTGCTGAACCAGGTACGATCATGCTGATATTTTTGGCTGCTACCTCATTTCGGTAAAAATCGAGTTGCATGGTATACTTTGTTCCGAGCAGCGCCACTTTGCCAATTTGCTGCCCGCTCACTTTTGCAGCGGTGGCTGTTGCAATATGAATTAATGGAATACCGATGGCCGCCTGCACTTTGTGAGCGATATGATGCATGGTATTGGCGCCAATTACCGCACAAGCGGCACCACCCCTTTCGAGGATTTGAGCAGCACTGATCATAATGTTAGCGAGACCATCCCAGTCGTTACGAAACGTTAGCTGTTTGATTTCTTCAAAGTCAACTGAATACATCAGCACTTTTGCTGAATGCACCCCACCCAGTTTTTCATTGGTGAGTTGATTGAATAAACGGTAGTATTCCAGGGAAGATATCCAGGTGAGTCCGCCGATAAATCCGATCGTTTTCATTAACGGAAGATAACTTAAATGTTGTGAACAGCCGTTGCATTCGGGCACCCTGCTGCAGCCTGTCCTGCCGTACAAGTGTGCGACGCAACGATGCATGATGGATGAACAAATGCCGGGATCAAAAATTTACCCGTGTGTATTGCGGCGGAATTTTTTATTTTTAAAAAAACTCTTTCAGTTTGCATGCGCCGTTTCCTGAAAAAAATATTGACCCAACCTGTTACCTGGCTGGCAAATAAATTCAGCAGCCGTCCCAACCTGCAGCGGGTGCATGCCGCATTGTCTGCCTTGTACGAAGAGAGCAGGACTAACCCCGGGAAAAACACTTTGCAGTTATCCGCAAACAGCGGGGATGTAAAATTTATCATCTTCAGCGATCAGCACAAAGGTGCCAAAGACGGCAGTGACGATTTTATGGTTTGTGAAAAAAGCTACCTCACCGCACTTGAATATTACCTGCAACAGGGATTTCATTTTATATCGCTGGGAGATGAAGAAGAACTTTGGGAGAACACAGTTACGCCGGTGAAAGAAAACAACCTGGCCAGTATTGCTTTGCAAAAAAAATTCCTGTTGCAGCAACGGTATACAAAAGTATTTGGCAACCACGACCTTTTCTGGAAGAACGATCCGTTTGCAGGTATGCAACTGAAATCGATGTATGGCGAAGAAGTGAAAGTTTATGAAGCCGTGTTGCTGAAAATTAAACACGGAACCGGCAGCATTGATATTTTTTTAACCCATGGGCACCAGGGAGATGGGCAGAGCGACAGCAACTGGTTCAGCGCCTGGTTTGTGGCAAGAGTATGGGCGCCTTTGCAAAGTTACCTGGCCTTAAATCCAAACATACCCTCAGCAAGTGATGAATTGAAAACCGTTCATAATCTTTTCATGTATAAATGGAGTGTACAGGAAGAACACCCTGTTTTAATAACCGGGCACACACACCAACCGGTATTTGCTTCGCTTACACATATTGAACAGTTGTATAAGCAACTCGAAAAAGCATTGAATAATAACGATGCTGTACTGGTGGAAAAATTAAAAAAAGATATTCATTTCAAACAACAGGATTTTGATTTTATCACAGGCAACTACGCCAATACCAAACCATACTATTTCAACAGTGGCTGTTGCTGCTTTGTAGATGGCGACATTACAGGCATTGAAATTGAAGCAGGAAAAATACGTTTGATCAAATGGGACAACAATAACAATGCGCCGGTAAGAATCATACTGGAAGAAATGCCGCTGGCAGCACTTTTATAAATGCGGCATAAAGGTTTTTATTTTCATTAACAACAAAGCGATGCCCTTTAACAAATAGTTTTAAAAGCTATTTATACTTTAGTTGAACAATCGGTTAAACAGAAAACACTACCGGTTTTAACCCGTTCCCTTTTTTCTTTTTCATTTTATTTGATGCTAATTGAACTGTTCACTAACGGTATGGTATAGCCATTTTTTTACACCATCATCAGCTTATTCATAACCCTTAACCAGCAGAACAAGTGATGGCCGGCGAAGTTTCGCCGGCCTTTTTTGGGCCGGTATGGCCCGAAATAACTGATGATTGCGTGAGTACCTGCGATCAAAAAAACAGATTACGAAAATGAATCTGAAAATATGCCCGCTCAACCTGCTACCCGGCATTAAAAACTAAAGAGGTTTATCTTTTGCTGCTCTGGTGTGGTTAGAATGATATTTCCGGGACTGTGCTCCACGAAATTTTGTAAGCCCTCGCGTTTCAGTGCATCAATTTTATCTTTCATATCTTTTGCAAAAAAAGTAATGGTAGCTGCAGCAAACTCGGTGGTTTGGTGCAGGCCCACCACGGTGAGCCCATCTGATAAAATTGCCCAGGGCTGCGGCGAAGCATATTTCGACAGCACCTTAAACCCAAGCTGCTGCCAGAAAGCCATGGATGTTTCGAGGTTGGCCACCGGCTCTGCAAACTCACCAAAAAGTCCGCATTTATTATTTACATATTTTGAAGGATCCATCCAGTGTTGCTGTGGCAGGGTTAACATGGTGGCGCCAGGTGGTTGCTGAAACCCGTCCATAATATTGATGAGCGAAATATTTGTTCCATCTGGTGACCGCAGCAGGTATTTTTTTACAAAATCTGTTGGCGCCGGTCGTTGGGCGAATTTGATACCGGCAGCTTCCAAACCGGCCACCACCTCCTCAATATTTTTCACGTAGTAGGTAAGCGCCTGGTAAACGGCATCATCTTTCCTGATCATGAGGAGCAGGGCACCATCTGAAATTTGAATCCAGGGAAAAGGGAAGTCGGATTGCATCACCAGTTGAAAGCCGAGTTGTTGCCAGTAAGCGAGTGAACGGTCAAGATCCGTGGAGGTGATGGTAACGGCCCAAACCTGGCCCAGGGTTGGTGCAGGAAGATCAAAAGTACTCATAACAGTAGCGTGTATACGTTATAGAAATGGTTAACTGTTTTTATAAGCCGGTGCCTTTCTTTTCAGCGACACCGCTGAAATGATCGTCACAATAATACCAATGATGAAAACTGTAGCGGCCATCAGCAAAAACTGGATCAGCGGGTTACTGAATAATTCCTTTTCAGCAGCAGCTTTTTTAAGAGCATCCGCCAACTGGTCAGGCGGAAGGGTGTTTTTAATTTTTTCCATGTACTGGCTATAGTATTCCTGCATCCATCCCGGGTTGATCACTTCGGTGTACAACAAATCGAACAGGCCAAAAAATATGGACGGGATGAGCACAATGAGCAACCCGATCTTCATGCCTTCCCAAAAACCCAGTACCCCGCCATTTTCTACATCCCGGTACTGGCGGATACCCAGGAAGACAAACAGGGTCGACAAAAAAATGGTCAGGTAACCGGCGATCTCCTGCCCTGCCTGGCCGGCAATTTTCGTAAGCACCAACAGGTTAAAGGCACTTACAGTCACAATCAGTAAGGTAGCATACAGGCCATAGCGTAAAACGATCTTTTTCATATCAGAATTTTTAAACAAAACTATGGGCCCGGGTGGCAAAAAGCTTCATACGAAAGAATGAAATACTTCCGGCTAAAGTATGAAATCCTGGCAGGAACGGGGTTTCAGGCAAGTAACCGGAGTTGCCGGGCTACCTGGATGGCCTGGGTTCTCCGCTTCACATCCAGTTTAAAAAGAATATTTGAGACATGGGTTTTGATCGTGCTTTCAGACAAAAAAAGCTGGGAGGCTATTTCCTGGTTACTGCATCCTTCCGCCATTTTAGCCAACACTTCAAGTTCCCGTTGGGTGAGGCCAATTTTCTTTAGCTGTCCATAGTCAGGTGTTGCCGGCTGGTTAACCTCTGATGAAGTAACAGGCTGCACGCCTGCCCGGTTATTTGACCGGTAATTAAAATACAGGCCGATAAAAAAGAAAAGGGTGGCAAAAAATGCGACGACCAATTCTAACCTTACATTGCCCTTTACAAAATTTACCTCAGCCAGCTTAAATAACAATAAGAGGCAAAAAATCATTAACCCGAAACCAATAACAATGGACCGCATGAATCTAAGATACCAAAGATTTTTGAGAAGCGCCCTGGCCCTTAATAGGGTAGCGTGAGGTGCTGCTTTCCGCCTGGAATGCCCGCGGGGGTCATCCCGGCAGAAACAAAAGGTTTACCATGCAGCCATTCATAACCCTGCATCCAGCACTCGCATTTCTTAATAAACTCCAGTTCCCAAGCCTGGCTGATGATGGTTTGTGCTTCCGTGTCCGAATTTAAAAAAGCTTTCAGGCCCGCATCAAAATAGGGTATCGAGGCAACGAAGTCCTGCACTTCCTGCATGGTGGCCCGGGTTTGCAGCGCATTGATGGAGTAAGGATGCCGCTTGCGATGAAGATGTATGGTGGTGCTGATTTTCCGATGAATGATATCGAGCAGGTATTCCCTGGTAATGGATTGCATGGTAAAGTTTTTATTAGTTAAATAATATTCCCTGGCTGCCGGGCCTTTTAAACAAACTGGTATTAAGGCTCCACTCTTCTGCATTCATCCCGTACATTTTCCCATATTTCCTGTATTGCTGTGCCACCAGTTGCGCAATGTTTCCTTCGCCCCGCATGCGCACCCCGGGGCGGCTGTCGTTTACCTTACCGTCATGACTTTGCTCGATGAGGTGCCATACTTTATCAGCATGATTGGGAAAGTTCTTATACAGCCAGTCGTGGAATAAAAATTTAATGGCACCGTTGAGGCGGATAAATGTATAGGCAGTAAACCTGGCGCCATTGTCAGCAGCCGCTTTCATAATGCGTTGCATTTCGTGTTCATTCAATCCGGGTATCATCGGCCCCATCATAATGCCCATCCGCACACCGGCACTGCTGAGTTCATTGATCACTTTTAATTTTTGCCGGGCCGTGGTGGTGCGGGGCTCCATTACCCGGCGGAGATCTTCGTTGAAAGAAGTGATGCTGACCATGGCCGACACGGTTTCTTTTTTAGCCATTTCCTGCAGGATGTCTTTATCTTTTAAGATCCAGGAGTTTTTGGTGAGGATGCCCACCGGCTGGTTGAAATCATTGCATACCTCCAGCAGTGCCCGTGTAAGCCGGTATTGTTGTTCGGCAGGCTGGTAACAATCGGTATTGCCGCTGAGCATAATGGGCGTGGCATCCCATTTTGGATGCATCAAAAACTTACGCAGCAACTGGGGCGCATTTTTTTTAACGATGATCTTTCTTTCAAAATCAAGACCGGCGCTGTATCCCCAATACTCATGTACATTCCTGGCGTAACAGTAGATGCATCCATGCTCACAGCCTGCATAAGGATTCATGCTGTAACTCATTCCTACGTCTTTGCTTTCGATCTTATTTACGATCGTTTTACTTTGCTGCTCCAGGTAACTGGTGGGCACCAGGCTTTCTTCCCAATGATCGATGCTCTCTGCGTGTTCCCGCGTTTGTTCATCTTTTAAAAAGCGGTTTTTGGTATTGAACTGGGCCCCGCGGCCCTGGATGTAAGGTGTGGAAGCAGTATTGCCGCCGTCGCTGGCTAAATCCCCAGTATCCCGGCCGTGGTCTACCGGCTTTAACTTATGATGATCCTGCTTTAATATTTTTCCCATGTAAATTGCGAGGTTCTTTTTGTTGCTAAAAAGTGAAGTCTTCTACCCATCATAAAAAATGATGCGATGCACCCCGAAGAAGCACATACCAGTGGCTAAGTAGTGAAAATTTCAACTGAATAAATCGCCCTGCACGGTTGCTACCGGCAGGTTTTTAAATTCAAATCTTTTCACGATCTGGTATTTCTGCTCTCCTGCCGGCCGGCGCAGCAGCAACATGGCGTCGGCAATAAAGCGCCCGGTAAAATGCAGCTTGCTGAACTCCTGCCAACCCTGTTCATATTGCCAGGGTTGCAGTTTGCGGGCGATGGGCAAATGAGGCTCCATAATGAAATGAGGCTTATTATCACTGTTGAGGGTCATCAAACGCTGGGCTTCTGAACGGATCTGCTTTATCAACCCCTGCAGGGGCAATTTGCTGGTTACATTGATAAATATGCTGTGAGATGGATAACTGCCGTAACCTTTCAGTTCAACTTTTATCGGTGGAAAACCCATTGCCAGCAACTCAAGCCGGTTTATAAGCCGCTTCTCCATCATTCCATATTGTACAAAATTCACCAGCGTGCAGTGAGGGCGGGTATACAATGCCGACGCATTATTATAAGTATCAAAAAAATGTTGTTTCACTTCCTGTATCTTTTCCCGTAGTGCCTCATGCGGGTTGAGCACCAACAGGTATTCGTAAATTTTGTACCCCGGCATTACGGCCGAAAAATCTCTTTTACCCGGTTTAAATACTGGCTTCTTTTCTATCGGTTGCTTTTCCATGATGTGCATTTTTTAATTTGGAAATACGAATTAATTTAGCATAAATTTACTAAATATTTTAGTTAACCACCAAATTTATTTTATGGAAGTGGAAAAATTTTCCGGGAGCAATTATACAGGCAGCAGGCAGTTTACCCAACGCGACGTACCCATGGCAAATGCATCCGGCTTTGGTGCCGCCGCCGATGACTATATGGAACGTGGCATCGACCTGAATGAACAACTGGTTCAAAATAAACCTGCCACTTTTTTTATGCGGGTAAGTGGCGGCAGTATGGTGAATGCGGGCATCTTTGATGGGGATATCGTGATCGTTGACCGTAGCATCAAGCCGGTAAACGGCAAGGTGGTGATTGCGGTGATTGATGGTGAAATGCTGATCAGGCGCTATGAAAAAACCATGAACCGGTTGAGACTGGTGCCTGAAACGAGCAAGCTCTCGCCCATTGAAATCAGCGAGTTTATGGATTTTAAAATATGGGGCGTGGTCACCTATTCGATCAGGCACCTGTAAAGAGATACCAGGAAAATGATGAACATTTTTTCCCTTCCTGTTTAAAAAACAAGTAACCGGAACAGTTATGAAAGCGATAGTGGATTGTAACAGTTTTTACTGCAGTTGCGAAAGGTTGTTTCAACCTCAACTCGATCATCGCCCGGTAGTGGTGCTCAGCAATAACGATGGCTGTATCATTTCCCGCAGTGATGAAGCAAAAGCCGTGGGGGTACAGATGGGTGTGCCTTATTTCCAGGCCAGGCCACAAATTGAAGAACACGCTGTCTCCACTTTTTCGTCAAATTATAATTTATATGGCGACCTGAGCTGGCGGGTAATGGAAACCCTGCGCCTGCTGGTGGGCCGTGAAAATGTGGAAGTATATTCTGTTGACGAAGCTTTTTTAAACCTTGATGCCTTGCCCGCAGATGGTATGGAACAGGTGGGCATACACATCCGGGAAACAGTGGAGCAGTGGACAGGTATAAAAGTGTCGGTGGGCATTGCCGCCACTAAATTGCTGTCGAAAGTGGCCAACCACCTGGCAAAGAAAAACAAGCAGGCAACCGGTTGCGTGGTGGTATTGAACAGCAGTGAAAAAATCAAAAGAGCATTGCAGCATACACCCGTGAGCGGGTTATGGGGCATTGGCCGGCAGTATGCGCAAAAGCTGGTTGACCTCGGCGCTGTGTACACGGCTTATGATCTATCCCAAAAATCAGAAGCCTGGGCACACAAACACCTGGGTGGTGTGGTGGGTGTAAGACTTCTAAAGGAGCTGAGAGGTGAAAGTGTGAATGAAATTGCGGAGCAACTCACTGAAAAAAAGATGATCGCCACCACCCGCATGTTTGGCAAGCCGGTAAAAAATATAAGCGATATTAAAGAAGCAGTGGCTACCTACACTTCCCGTGCTGCCGAAAAGTTGCGCCGGCAGCAGAGCGCAGCCAGTATCATCAGCGTTTTTGTTGTGCCAAAGGAAAATATGGATCCGGGCCGCTTCAGGCACGGTCCTTCTGTAAGCCGCAACGTGGTGTTGCCCCTGGCCACTTCTGCAACAGATGAATTGATAAAGCCTGCAGTGAAGTTGGTGGACCAGTTGTATGAAAACGGCAGGCAGTATAAAAAAGCGGGTGTGGTACTGAGTGGCCTGGTGCCCGATAGTACAATACAGGGCAATTTATTTAAGACAGTACCACAAAACGGGAAACGCATGTTGATGGAAACGATCGACAACATCAACTTCAGCCAGCGGAATGATGTACTGAAATTTGCTGCCAGCGGACTCCAAAAAAACTGGAAGATGCGGATGGAAATGCGAAGCCCCAGGTACACATCAAGATGGGAGGAATTGTTTGAAGTAAAATAAAAGCACCTGGGATGATTGCAGGAGACAAGGTTCAGTAAACCATCGATCAGGCCTGCAATGCACGGTGATGATGATCTGTGCTGTGCCGGCTCCGGGTGCGTCTTTTGCTTTTTAATTTTTCGTAGATCACAACATTCATCATCACCAGCAGCATCCCGTAAAAAACATCTTCAAACGGAATGGTGGAAATGCGAAACCCGAGATTTTCATCTGCATTATAAATCACCACCGGCAGGGAAGTAAGGAAACCATTCACCACCATGAAGGGGATGATGGTTACAGAATAAGAAATGATAAAAGAAGTGGCGTCGAAATGCCGGAAAAATTTTTTATTTACATACACGAAGAAAATAAACAAGCCCAGGAAAGCAAATGTCCAGCTCGTATACATTTTCTGCCTGAAGATCACTGCAGCAATGATCAGCAACACTGCCAAAAGTTTCAACGCAATTTCATCCCGCTTTTTCCGCCTGATATTACGGAAATACACCCGGATGCATTCATAGATAAATAAACAGCAATAAGGCACCACGAAAAAGAAAAGCACTTCTTCAAAAGGAAGATTATACAATCTGATGCCGGTGATATAATCCGCGTTGAAGCGCCAAACCCCCTTGCTGGTAAAATAAATATCCCAGGCAATATACAAGGCTGCCGGCAACAGCATGGCAGGAAAAAGGTATTTCCACTTCCTGCTGAAGGCAACTCTTTTATCAAAACTCAATGCCAGCGGACCAGCAAGTGAAGCAATGAGGATGGCCAGGTATACAAATCGTGTTTCCAAACTGAACCGTTAATGGCGAAAGATAATAAATATTGAAATATGTATAACTACGGAAAAATTAAACAACTGGTTGCGGTACCGGTTACTTCAGCTTAAGCCGGTGAACGATACACAGTGTACAGCTCCTTTCTGCAAAAAAAAGTTTACAAGCTGATTTCTGCTATTTTTGTTTAACCCAACTAATCTCATTATGATTGATCGCTACCTTATCATCGGCGCAGGATTTTCTGGCTGCGTGCTGGCCAACAGGCTGGCTTCCACTTCCGGCTGTGTAATTGATATCTGGGATGAACGCGGTCACATTGCAGGCAACTGTCATACTGCAAGAGACAAAGAAACCGGCATTATGGTGCATGAATACGGTCCGCATATTTTCAATACCGATAAAAAAGAGATATGGGATTATGTGAATAGTTTTTCTGAATTCAGGCCCTATGTTCACCGGGTAAAAGCCGTTAGTGGCAACAGCGTATATCCGTTACCGGTAAACCTTCAAACCATCAACCAGTTTTTCAATAAAAACCTCACACCTGCCTCGGCCCGTGATTTTCTTGCCTCCCTTGCCGACACCAGCATTGGGGAGCCGGCCAATTTTGAAGAGCAGGCATTGAAGTTCATCGGCAAAGAATTATACCAGGCATTTTTTTATGGATACACCAAAAAACAATGGGGTTGCGAACCTGCAGAACTGCCGGCCTCCATTCTGAAACGGATACCCGTACGCTTTAATTACGACGATAATTATCACAACAATATTTACACCGGTATCCCGGTGGATGGTTACACAGCCGTGATGGAAAAAATGACGGCGCTACCCAATATTCATATCACCCTCAATAAAAAATTTGATGCTGCCACTGACACCAGCCAGTACACACATGTGTTTTACACCGGCCCTATCGATGCATTTTTTAATTATGAACTGGGCAGGCTGGGCTACCGGACCGTGCTGTTTGAAAAAACATATGCAACAGGTGATTTCCAGGGTACCACGCAAATGAATTACTGCGATGCAGCCGTACCACATACCAGGATCACCGAACACAAACATTTTACGCCCTGGGAACAACATGATAAAACGGTGCTGTTTACGGAATACAGCAAAGAAACCACCGCAGCAGACGTTCCCTACTATCCCAAACGGTTGGCCGCAGACCTTGAGCTGCTGAAAAAATACAGGGCCATGGCGGCCATGCAACACGGCGTTTCTTTCCTCGGCCGGTTGGCCACCTACCGGTACATGGATATGCACCATGTAATTGGCGAAGCCCTCCAGTTTGCTGATGTCTTTACACATAGCAGGCTGCTGAAAGAACCTGCGCCGGTATTTCCTGATACCGAAGACAGGTGAGTGTTGTATTAGTAAACAATCTTTCTTTTACACCTGCAACATTTACAATAGCTTACAATCATTGATTTTTTTTGCTATCAACCCTTATTAAAACGCCGGGAGGCAATAAGATTGCCTGGACTTCGTTATACACTTAATACTTATTCCGAAATCCTGAAAACCTGGACCCCATGGAAAAATCCATTGCGGTTGTTGTAACACACAATCGATTACACTTACTCAAAGAATGCATTACAGCACTCAACAATCAAACCCATCAGCCGGATGCCATTTTAGTAGTGAACAACGGTAGTACCGACGATACCAGCGCTTGGTTACAGAGCCGGCAGGACCTATTGGTGATCACCCAGGAAAATGTGGGCTCCGGGGGCGGCTTTGAAGCGGGTATCAAGTGGGCGTATAAAAACGGGTTTTCGTGGATATGGTGTATGGATGATGATGGATATCCGAAAGAAGATGCGCTGGAAAAAATACTGGCGCCCGAGCTGGATCGCCTGTGCCTGAGGAACTGCGCTGTGATCAACAAAACAGATAAAAAAAGTTTTGTGTGGAAGACCAAACATTTCAATACCATCCATGACGTAACAGAAAACATCATTGAAGGTATCGGTCACCCGTTCAATGGCACAATGATCCATCGCAATATCGTGGAAAGAGTAGGCGTACCCCGGCAGAATCTTTTTTTATGGGGCGACGAAACGGAATATTATTACCGCATTACCCGTAAAAATAAAATACCGGTTTGCACCATAGCTTCCAGTGTTCATTATCACCCGGCAAGCGCTTTTTCTTATAAAAGAGACTGGGATTATCTCAATGCCTGGAAAATGTATTTCTACATCCGCAACCGGCTGCACATTCACCGCTCAAAATTCAATTTAAAAATATTGGCCTGGGCCAACTATTGTTGTTTCCTGGTGGCGATGGCCGGGGTGATACTGGTGTACCAGAAAACCGATAAAGTGAAAAAACTGAATTTTATGTTGTGGCCCGCCATGGATGCCCTGAAGAATGATTTCAGCGCCAACCCGGGAATCATACTATCCCGGCTGGCTGGCAACAGTGAAGGTTTAAAGCACACAGGTTTGGGTCTGCGCAACTTCTTTTCCAATGTAAAAACATTCTTCACACCGGTGAACTACCGGAGAATCCCGGGTTGATTTACACGTGGATGAAAATATTTTACTCTGCTGCTGATGGCTGTAACTGCTTCAGCAGCTTTTTTTCTTTATACCGTTGCAGTATCAGCACCAGCGCCATGAAGTAAAATGGCATACAGGGAATTTTATATCGCACCAATGTGCCGAAGTTAAGCGTGGTTACTCCAACAAAAAGCGCAAACGTAAGTGAGAACAGCAGGCAATACATGATCATCGGATCCCTGAACACCGCCGCAAAAAAATTAACCGGCCCTGCACGCAGAAAAACGAAGATCGTAAACAGCATCAGCGCCAGGCTTTCCAGCGACGACATGAGCGTGGAAACTTTTTTTGACTCCCATAAAAAAGGCCGGTATAAGGTAGCAACAATTCCGGCAGGCGCCATTTTTACCAGCCCCATCGGCGTGCCATCAAATTCGCCAATTGAAAACGACGACTCTGCCAGGTCTGATATCCGCATAAAACTCTGTTGTGTATTCTGCACCGATTCTGCCAGCTTGGAAATAGCCAGGTCCTCCATCTCATCCTGCAGTTTTATCGCCACACCGATTACACCCGCGGCAGCAATGAGCACAATCGAAAAAAGAAGCAGCAACCGTACAAATGGACGTTTAACATTCCGCAACTTCGCCAACACGATAAACAGCATGAAGAAGGGAAGATAGGAAGCCAGGATGTATGCCTTTACCAACGCCAGCAAACCGGCAGCAATAAAAACCGTCAACAGGTTTTTTGCAACTGCTTCCCGCCGTATAAAAACCATGTACATTGAATAAGTAAACCAACCCAGGAAACCCGTGCACAGAGGATCTTTCAATATGCCTGAACTCCAGAATACAAAACTGGGAAAGAACAGGATGGCGATGGCAATAGCCTTGTGCAGTTGCGGGTACTGGCTGTAAAAAAATTTAAACAGCCGCCACACTCCCGTGAAAGAGATCATTGAAAAAAACAGTGTGATCACACTGTAGCTGCCAAAGCTGATGAATGAAAGTACTGTAACCAGCCTCGTAACAAAATAATTGCTCTCGCTGGCAAAATAACCTTTGTTGAAGGAGTCGGCCAATAAGTTGGGATCAAAGTCCCGGCCCGGGATGAACAATAACTTTACATTGTTTACATCTTTGATGATGAGCTTGGCGATGTTGATACCTTCGGGATAATAGAGGTAAGTGGAATCGCCTTTGGCAAGAAATTTACTGAAAATGATATACGCAAAAGCGCCAAACACCTTCACCCAAAAACCGATCCTGTGATACCGTTTCAATACAGGATCTTCCATTTTTTTACGCCTCGCTGCAAAAAAAACTGCAAAGAACGCAACATACAGCGGGAATAATATGATGTCGATTAAATCACTCATGGTAAGGTAAACCCCGCGTTGTTTTTTAATGCAGCCGCGGACAAATTTATCCTAAAATATCAATTGAGATTTAATAATATAAAGTTATTTTGCCCCGGCTAATCTTTCTTCATTATGTGTGGCATCGCAGGTTCTGTCAATTTTAAATTATCCTACCCCGCTATTGATCAATGGATGGGACATCGTGGCCCCAACGACCGGAATGGGTTTTCTACCGGCAATATTGACCTGTATCATTTGCGTTTATCCATTGTAGATATAGGAGGCGGTAAACAGCCCATGCATCTTCACAACAGGTACAGCATCATCTTTAATGGAGAAATTTATAATCATCTTGATGTCAGGCAACAACTAAACCTGCAGGGGCACACTTCTTCAGATACAGAAACACTTTTGCTGCTATACGGGAAAACAGGACCAGCCATGCTCGACTACCTCGATGGCATGTTCGTGTTTGCCATTTACGACAACGTTGAACAAACCCTTTTTATAGCAAGAGACCGGGCAGGTAAAAAGCCATTGTATATTTTCAGGGATGAACAAAAGATTGTGTTTGCCAGTGAACTTAATTGTTTAAAAGGTTTGCTGCCACTTGAAACGGCGCATGATAACCTTTATCATTACCTGCGTTTTGGTTCGTTTTACAAACAACTTACACCTTATAAAAATGTTACCGAACTCAAAGCCGGAACTGCACTTCTCATCAACTGCCGCACCCTGGCCGTGCAGGAAAACACCTGGTGGTCTATCGGGAAATATTACCAGGCCGGCAATCGCGACAGCTTTACGGAAAGTCTTGAAAAAACCGATGCCTTCCTGCACCTTGGCGTAAAAAGAAGGGTGGAATCATCCGATCTTGAAGTAGGAAGTTTTTTAAGTGGCGGAATCGACAGCGGTTTGGTAAGTGCCATCGCAACCCAATATACACGAAAGCTCAGAACCTTTACCGTATCGTTTGAAAACGAATACGACGAAGCGCCGCTGGCCAGGCTGGTGGCCAATAAATATCAAACCGATCATACGGAGATCAGTATCTCTTTTCATAACCTGCGTCAGGATGTGGAGCAGATCATCAGTAACTATGGAGAACCTTTCTTTGATAGTTCGGCCATTCCCAGCTACTACGTGAGCAAGGAAGCAAAAAAATACCTGACTGTTATTTTAAATGGTGATGGTGCAGATGAATTGTTTGGCGGTTACAGGCGGTACGTTCCTTTTGCCACCCACGACTTTTTTAAATCGAATGCGCTCATCAAAAATGCAGCGAGCGCTGCCAAATTTATTTTTCCGCCTGCAGGTAATAAAAAATCAACTTACAATTATTTATACCGCCTCGCTTCACTGGCCTCGAAAACCAACCTGCAGATATATCTCAGTGCCGGGGTGGATATTTTTGAAGACTTTGAAAAAAACCTGTCGGGAGCCCCGGCCGGTTACCTGGCGCAGATGCAGGACGATTTCAATGCGATCGCCAATGCACCGATCAGTGGTTTGAAAAAGATCATGCAGCTCGATTTTGATACAGCGCTGTTCAACGACCTGCTGGTGAAGATGGATATTGCTAATATGGCCAATTCGCTGGAAGGCCGCAGCCCTTTTTTATGCAGGGAATTATTGGAGTACAGCCCCGGTTTGCAGGACAGTTACAAAATACAAAAGGGCACCACCAAGTACCTGCTGCGCAGGCTCGCAAAAAAATATTTACCCCATGAGTTGATCAATCAACCCAAAAGAGGATTTGAAATCCCCTTAAAAAAATGGGTAAACAATGAGCTGAAAGAAGTGATCTATGATTACGTAGGAGCCGGGAATGCTTATTGCCAAACGCTGGTTGAAAAAAAATTCATCCAAAACCTTTTGAACAACACCGGTAAGATCGCTGCCGAAAAACGGGCAAAAATGCTCTGGACAATTTTCTGCCTTGAAGTGTGGCATAAAAAAGTGGCATTGGGTATCTCCGCAAAAAAAGCAATGTAACCGTAAAGCCGGTACAGGCTACGCCAACGACTCATTGAAAATTCCGGCATTTTTAAACAATCAGCGAAAAGGGTTGTTTCAATATTGAGCCAAATAACGTTCCATGCACTCATTTACCATCAAAGACCTGGAAAACCTGTCGGGAATTAAAGCGCATACCATCCGTATTTGGGAACAGCGGTACCAGTTTTTAAAGCCTGCCCGCACCAATACCAATATCCGCTATTACACCTGCGATGAATTAAAGCGCTTGCTCAACATTGCCCTGCTGAATAAATATGGTTATAAAATTTCGCATATTGACAAGATGTGCGACACGGAACTGAGTGAAAAAATTCTGGCTTTATCGGGTGCAGAAGCCCTGCAGGAGCGCATTGTAAACGACCTGATACAAAGCATGGTTGACCTTGATATGGAAAAACTGGAAGACTCGCTCGACCGGTATATCCACAACAAGGGAATAGAAAGAACCATCACACAAATCATCTTTCCTTTTCTGCAGAAAATCGGTGTACTGTGGCAAACCAATCATATCAACCCGGCGCAGGAACACCTGGTAACAAACATCGTTCGGCAAAAACTGATCGTGGGCATTGAAAGCGTAAGCACATCTTTGAAAGTTGATAAAACCGTTTTGTTGTTTTTGCCCGAAGGTGAGTACCACGAAATAGGCCTTCTGTTCGTGTACTACCTGATGAAAAGCCGTGGTGTTTCAGTGATCTATTTAGGCGCCAATGTACCACTGGCTGATGTGGAATACGTGGCCAGGCTGAAAAAGCCCGACTATATGTTCTCGCACCTCACTTCCGTGGCGCAGAAATTTAATTTTGATAAATTCATCAGCTCGGTTACCAAAAAGTTCGGAGGTATACAAATGATCATTTCCGGCCAGCTCACCCACAGCTACGAAAAAAAGATCCCTACACAGATCAAATTCAAAAAATCGTTGGCAGAAGTTACCGAGTTTATTTCGATGCTGTAATCAGCTTTTTCTTTCCTCCATTTATTGCTGCTCCCAAACAACCGGCGAACCCGTTTTTACGTAAATAGGGTAACCGCTTATTTTTATATTAAACCTGTTATCCCTGATATAAAAATTATCTGCACACGTAAACGGCTGAATACGTATTGTTTAATATTTTTATAAATTTCTTAAACAAAATAATATGGTATTTCGGCAAACCTTGTTTAATTTCAGGCATAATAAGTTAAACAGATGATTATGTCAACAGTAGAATTTAACCAGTTATTGCTAAAGAATACGGAGTTTTTAAAACCCTTTGCCATTACCCTCACCCGGGATAATGAAACGGCGAAAGACCTGATGCAGGAAACCATGTTCCGGGCACTGGCAAACCAGGAAAAATATAATGTGGGTACTAATATCAAAGCGTGGTTGTACACCATCATGCGGAATATTTTTATCAACAACTACCGCCGCAAAGCCAAACAGAATACCATCTTTGACAATACGGACAATGATTTTTTACTGAATCACAACCAAGCCGCCATTGCCAACCGTGCCGAAACCACGTTAAGCTACAAGGACATACAGGCTGCGGTTTACAACCTGCCCCATATCTTCCGTAATCCTTTTATGCTGTATTTCGAAGGATACAAATACCACGAAATTGCAGACATGCTGAAAGAGCCGCTGGGAACCATTAAAAGCCGTATTCATTTTGCCCGTAAATTGTTGAAAGAACAGATCACCCGGTTTTAATACCGCCATTCCCTACCTATACTTGTATTGTAAATACTGAACCAAGCACTTTAACACCATGAAAAAGGCTGTGATCATCGGGAGCGGCTTTGCCGGACTATCTGCAGCCTGCTTTATGGCAAAGGCGGGGTGGCAGGTAACCGTGTTGGAAAAAAATGCAACACCCGGTGGCAGGGCCCGCCAACTGAAAGCGGCTGGTTTTACTTTTGATATGGGACCAAGCTGGTACTGGATGCCGGATGTTTTTGAACGCTTTTTCGGTTGTTTTGGCAAACCGGTAACAGACTATTACCGGTTGCAAAGGCTCGATCCCTCGTACCGGGTTTATTGGCCAACCCATCAGCTTGATGTTCCCGCTAATTACCAATCCCTGAAAGAAAAATTTGAACTTATTGAACCTGGCAGCGGCACGGCGCTTGACAGATTTTTGCAGGAGGCTGCCTATAAATATGACACCGGCATCAACAAACTGGTATACAAACCCGGTCAATCTATTACAGAGTTTGCTGATTGGGACCTGGTAAAAGGTTTGGTGAAACTGGATGTGTTCACTTCAATGAAGAAGCATATCCACAAACACTTCGCCCATCCGCAGTTGCAGCAACTGCTCGAGTTTCCGGTACTTTTCCTGGGCGCCCAGGCTAAAGACACTCCGGCGCTTTACAGCCTGATGAACTATGCAGACATCCGTTTGGGTACCTGGTACCCGGAAGGGGGCATGTATAGTATTGTACAGGCAATGCACTCACTGGCTACAGAACTGGGCGTGCAATTTCAGTTT
Source organism: uncultured Ferruginibacter sp. (assembly GCA_964452405.1). Lineage (GTDB taxonomy): Bacteria > Bacteroidota > Bacteroidia > Chitinophagales > Chitinophagaceae > Ferruginibacter. The sequence goes on along the minus strand of CAYVLT010000026.1, from coordinate 1,122 downwards.
GAGCACCGCGTTACCGGCATACAGGTACAAAAAAACATAGCCTCCACTGTTAGTACCCAATCGGCGAACGGTAACAAAATCTGGGAGGCAGCGGTGGTAATTGGCGGTGCCGATTATCATTTCATCGAAAACAACCTGCTGCCCCCTGCCCTTAGATCTTATTCAGCTACTTATTGGGATAAACGGGTGCTGGCTCCCAGTTGCCTGCTCTACTATATCGGCCTGGATAAAAAACTGCACAATGTGTTGCATCATTCACTCTTCTTCGACAGCAGTATGGAAACCCATGCCGGGGAAATATACAACAGCCCGCAATGGCCTACTGATCCACTATTTTACGTAAGTGTACCTTCGGTTACAGACAGCAGCGTGGCACCGGATGGATGTGAAAACCTATTCTTTTTGATACCCGTTGCATCAGGACTTACCGGTGATGATGAAAAAATAAGAGACCTCTATTTTAATAAAATACTGGAGCGTTTTGAGCAACATACCGGTGAGCAGGTAAGAGATGCCATCATTTTCAAACAATCGTATTCCATCAGCAATTTTATCAGTGATTATAATTCATTTAAAGGCAATGCTTACGGGCTTGCCAATACACTGATGCAAACTGCTTTACTCAAGCCAGGCATCAGGAGTAAAAAAATAAAAAATCTGTTTTACACGGGACAATTAACAGTGCCGGGGCCTGGTGTGCCGCCGGCGCTTATCAGCGGTGAAGTGGTTGCAAAAGAAGTGTTGAAATATTATTGAACATAGGTTTTAAATTTTTAAACATTGAATCGCAATATCAAAATTGTGACAAAAATTGCAACAGCATGATCAACATCTTTCATGAACTGAGCCAACAGTGCAGCAAAAGCACCACTGAAAAATACAGCACTTCTTTCTGCAGTGCCATCAGGCTTTTGCATCCGTCACTACGAGTTCCCATATTTAATATCTATGGGTTTGTTCGTTTCGCTGACGAGATCGTTGACAGTTTTCATGACTACGACAAAGCCACGCTGCTGGCCGAGTTTAAAAAAGAAACCTATGCTGCCATTGAACGTGGCATCAGTTTGAATCCCATCTTACACAGCCTTCAGCTCACAGTGAATCGTTATAATATACCCCTGC
>CAYVLT010000025.1:0-29832 GCA_964452405.1 uncultured Ferruginibacter sp. | reverse complement strand
TCAGCGTCGCATTGGCGCCGGCTGCGATCGTTACCGCATCTCCACTCAATGGCGAGGAACCACAACTCCAACGGCTGCCATCTGTCCAGTTACCTGTGCCGCTGAATGTGTTGGTAAGATCCTGTGTGATCGTAATATTTGCCTGGTCAGAACAACCGGTCAACGACCGCGTAACCGTAACTGTATAAGTACCTGGCGATGTAAAACTGTTCGCCGCAGTACCCGGGGTAGTTCCCCCGTCCCATGAATATACCAGCGCAACGCCGGATCCTGTAGCTGTTACATCTATAGAAGTGGTGTTACAGGTTAAGACGGTTGTTCCTGAATTATTGGTGATCGATGAACCCGGACCGGTGGTATTTTGTGTGATCGAAATATTGGCAGTACTGGTACATCCGTTACTACCGGTTGCAGTAACAGTAAAGGTACCCGGTGTTGTAATTGAAGCATTGGCGCTATTGCCAAGCCCGTTATCCCATGAATAACCTGCTCCGCCAGTACCGGTTACGCTGATTGAAGTTTGGGTGCAGGTGAGTAAAGTAGTTCCGGAATTATTGGTGATCCCTGCAGTGATCGGTGATACAGTGAAAGAAAAGTTGCTGCCGAAATTATCGTCATACCGCAACGCTGCCAGCGCCCGGCCACTTTCAGAATCAGCGTTGATCTGAGACAGGGTACGGGTGCTGCTGTACACATAAAAATAAACCGTGCTGCCACAGGTTTGCTGAGGTAAGGTAGCCGTCCAGGAAGTGCCTGATCCTGTTGCCTGTACCACGGCTGTGCCGGAAGTAAAATCATTGGTAGAAGCACGGTACCTGACATAAATATTTTCACCGGAGGATGGAGCAGCACTTGTGGTGATGCTCACTACCGGCTGTCCCCCGGAAAAGCTAACACCTGAATTAGAAACCGATACAGGTGCGTTGGCGGTATAACCAATATATACTTCTGTATTGGCATAGCCGGCATCCCGCATATTAAACGTATACCGGCCGGCTGTTCCCATATTTAAACCCATATCCTGTCCTCCACTTTGCAAAGTGATGGAGTTGATGGCATTCAGGCCGGCCTGCCCGATACCGTTAAAGTTCCACTTATTTTGAAAACGACTACTTGATGGTCCTGAAATTAGCAGCCATCCTGCACCACCACCACCTGGCATATTATCGGGTGCGATGTCGCCGCCGGAACTTTGTACATTGATTGTGGTTGACCATTGACCGCGGCCGTCTGACGGATTACTGGCAGTTGTAGATACTTTCCGGTAACCGGTTGTGCGGTAGTCAGAATTATAAGGCGTGGTGGAATAGCCGTTAGGCCTGCCCACCCATTGTACCGGCTCGCCGCTGAACACGTTCTGGGCGTCGGCAATCATTGGAACCAGGAGCGCAATAAAGCAGATCACTGGAAAAAGTATTAATTTTTTCATTAAAGGAAATTTTGTTTTAGTAAATAATGAACAGGAAGGAATAAAAGCGTTGGTTTTAAGATCAGTTATTTTCATATTAAGCAATTTCAAACACGAGGTGATGCAGGTAAAGGAATAGCATAGCCAACCGTAATTGAACATCTAAATAATGATGCAACAACTACAGACCATTGTACCCGATCAGGATAATCCGTGCATGTAATAAAGTTTTGAAAAATGGCAGTTTTGATAGGAACCGGCAAGCAATAAAAAAAGCAATCTGTAACAAAAATAGGTAAAAATTTGAAATGCGTACTTTTTACACAAAATTTTTATTAATCATTTCCAGATCCCTCTCCCATGGCGGGATACACTGAATAGAACCTGTTAACAACTACAGCAAACCAGGCTCCGGGTGGTGGCATCAGCCGCAAGAAACCCACCGGTAGTGCCGGGGTGAAATCAGCGTTGCGCATTTAGTATCACCTCTTATATTTGTAGCATGTTAACCATCAGTAAGCGTGGTATCCAGATGCCACCATCCCCCATCAGGAAGTTAGTGCCTTATGCAGAAGCTGCAAAAAAAAGAGGCATCAAAGTATACCACCTGAATATTGGCCAACCTGATATCGTTACGCCGGAAGTTGCATTGCAGGCGGTGAGAAACTCAGATTTTGATGTATTGGAATACAGTCACAGTGCAGGCAATGAAAGCTACCGGAAAAAACTGGTGCAATATTATCACCGGGTAGGCATTGAAGTAACAGCCGACCAGATCATTATTACCACGGGTGGAAGTGAAGCGATCCTTTTTGGCTTCATGGCCTGTATGGATGCCGGCGATGAGGTGATCATCCCGGAACCCTTTTATGCTAACTATAACGGGTTCGCCATTGAAGCAGGTGTAACGGTAGTGCCGATCACCTCATCCATAGAAACCGGCTTTGCTTTGCCTCCTATCGAAGATTTTGAAAAAGCAATCACTCCACGTACGAAGGGCATTATGATCTGCAACCCGAATAATCCTACCGGGTACCTGTACAGCCGTGAAGAGATGGAAGTGTTGAAGCAGATCGTGGTAAAACACAATCTTTTTTTATTTGCGGATGAGGCTTACCGTGAGTTTTGTTACGAAGGCGCTCACACCAGTGCAATGCAACTTACGGGAGTAGATGATCATGTGGTGTTAATGGACACCATCAGCAAAAGGTACAGCGCCTGTGGCGGCAGGATCGGAGCATTGGTTACAAAAAATAAATCGCTGATCAATGCGGTGATGAAATTTGCACAGGCCCGCCTCAGCCCTCCGAGCTTTGCACAGATCCTGGGCGAGGCCGCAGTGGATCTGCCAGCGGATTACTTTGACACGACTAAAACCGAGTATAAAAAAAGAAGGGATATCATTGTAAACCGGTTGAATGCAATGCCAGGCGTTTTTTGTCCCAACCCGGGTGGTGCATTTTACGCTATGGCCAGTTTACCGATTGATGATGCGGATGTGTTTTGCCAGTGGTTACTCGAATCATTTTCATTCCAGAACCAAACAGTAATGCTGGCGCCCGCCACCGGATTTTACAGCAGTGCCGGACTGGGCAAAAAGGAAGTGAGATTAGCCTACGTGTTGAACACTGACAGCATTAACAAGGCAATGGATTGCCTGGAAGCAGCGCTTGAACAATATCCCGGGCGTAGTGATTCCTGACCCAGAACCCGGTAAATAATAACACCGGATAAATGATTATAATTTAAATCTGTAAATTAGCCACTCAATAAACCTAAACTGACAACAATGAGAAAAATCTTCATCTGCCTCATCGCATTGATGATACCTGCTGCTTTTGCCTTTGCCCAAAGCACCACGATCAAAGGAAAAGTTACCGACAGAACCGGGCAACCCCTGGAAAAAGTTTCTGTGAAAGAAAAAGGAACCAATGGCGGCACTTTTACCGACCGCGATGGCAATTACACCCTCACCGCCAGCAGTGCAGATGCAGTTCTCATTTTTTCAGGCGCGGGATTAACTCAGCTGGAAGTGCCGGCCAGTAATGGTTATGCGGATGCGAGCATGAATCCTTCTGCAATTTTATTAGGCGCCGTTGAGATTGTGGGATCAAGAAATCTTAACCGGTCGGCCACTGAAACCGCGGTACCCATTGATATCATCCCGGTATCTAAAGTAACCAATACAGTGGGCCAGGTTGACCTGAACCAGATACTCCAATACGTTGCCCCTTCTTTCAACAGCAACCGCCAAAGTGGTTCTGATGGTGCCGATCATATCGATCCAGCCTCCCTCAGAGGATTGGGGCCAGACCAAACGCTTGTACTGGTGAATGGCAACAGGTGGCATCAATCTTCCCTGGTGAATTTATTTGGAAGTCGTGGTCGCGGTAATACCGGTACCGATCTGAATACCATCCCTGCGGCAGCTATTGAGCGCATTGAAATTTTGAGGGATGGTGCAGCAGCACAATACGGTTCTGATGCAATTGCCGGAGTGGTGAATATTATTCTTAAATCAGGCGTGAACGAAGGGAGCGCCAATGTTTCAGCCTCCACATTTTTCACAGGGTATGGCAAATCCCTGAAAGCGGCTGATGGCTCAAAAATTATGGATCACCAAACTGATGGCCTTACTTTGAATGCCAATGTGAACTACGGTTTTGCACTGAAAAATAATGGCTTTTTCAATATCACCGCTGATTACCTGAACAAAGCAAAAACCTACCGCCCTAATTTTAAAACTCCCGATGAAAGTGATCCACGCAGGAAAGCTGGAGACGGCTCACTGGAAGATTACAGCCTGTTCTTCAACAGCGGAATTCCAATTAAAGGAAATACCAGTTTTTATGCATTTGGGGGTATTGGTTACCGTAAGGGAAGCGCCTACGCTTATACCCGGCCTGCAAGCAGCCCTAGAAATGTGCCTTCAATTTACCCGGATGGATTCGATCCATTGATCGGTTCAAAAATAGGGGATAAATCTGTTTCATTCGGCATCAAAACTGTGTTTGGCGGATGGCATACAGATTTCAATGCCACCCTGGGGAGCAACCGGTTCGAATATGGAGTTAGCAATACGTTGAACACTTCACTGGGTGCTTCGTCTCCAACAAAATTCAAGGCAGGCGGCTTTCAACTCACGCAGAACCTTTTTGCTGTTCGTTTGAATAAATCATTGAAAGTACTGGAGGGATTGAATGTGGCTGCAGGTACCGAAGTAAGGCAGGATCAATATAAAATATTTGCCGGGGAGATCGCCTCTTACAAACAATACCCCAATGCAAATGATGCACCAGGTGGTTCGCAGGGTTTCCCGGGATTTCAACCGGCTGATGAAACTAACAAACAAAGGGTAAACTGGGGTGTGTATGCAGATGGAGAACTGGATGTAAATAAACAATGGATGATCAGCGCTGCCACCAGGGTGGAGAAATACAGCGATTTTGGCTGGACGGGTAACTGGAAACTGGCTTCCCGCGTTAAGATCACCAACCGCTTTGCTTTCAGGGGATCTATCAGCACCGGCTTCAGGGCACCTTCCTTACCACAAATTAATTTCAGTAACACTTTTACCAATGTAGCAGCCGGCGTAACCTCTGAAGTGGTGATTGCACCCAACAGTGGAAGCCTTGCCAAACTGGTCGGCATTCCTTCATTGAAACAGGAAACATCCGTGAATGGCAGCTTTGGATTTACCACCAAGCCTGCCCGCAATCTTTCTATTACCGTAGATGCATACGTGGTGAATATTAAAGACAGGATCGTGCTTACCGGCTATTTCGATCAGAGCGATGACGCCATCGGAAGTATCCTGCAAGATCTAAATATTGGCTCAGCACAGTTTTTCACCAATGCAGTAGATACCAAAACCAAAGGAATCGACATCATTGCCACTTACTCCTTCCGCCTCGGTGCAGGAAAGATCAATGCAACCTTCGCGGGTAATTTTAACGATCTTACCATCAGCAAAGTAAAAACCGCTCCTGCACTTGCAGGAAAAGAAGATATTTATTTTTCTGAAAGAGAGAGGTATTTTCTGCAGGCCTCTGCCCCCAATCACAAACTCAGCTATAACTTTGAATATAAGCTGGATAAATTTTCAACTAATTTGAGGTTTACAAATTTTGCAGCCATTGATCTCATCGACTATGAACCCAAACTGGAACATTTTAAAGCAAGAACCGTAACAGATCTTTCTTTCTCGTATGCTGCCAGTGATAAGGTAACGGTAACGCTTGGGGGCGCAAATATTTTCGATGTGTATCCCGAGTTCCGTACTGATCCGGGGCTTACTGAAACCGGGAGCCGTTACGAAGCGATTCAGATGGGAATGGGCGGAGCCATGTATTTTGCAAAAGTGGGTATTAAATTCTAGTTTGATATAAAACAGTTGAAGAGGCTGTATCGGTAATTCCAGGTATCACGGTACAATAAATTGGTAACCGGCTTTTTTAGCCATTATTAATTTGACGAATTGTAAGTGTCCGGGAAACTGGTACAGCCTTTTTTTATGCAGTAGTGCTGACAAAAAGGTTTCGATTTACAAAGAGGCGGTGCCTGTTATCCGCTTTACCGGAAAAACAGGATCAGAAAAATCAACCGGTATTATTGCCGGGGTTAATGTAAATTGCATGCCACTTTTACCTAATACAACCTTAATGACGAATCCGGCTGCGCCAAAATATGAGGGATCTGCAGGCAACCATTCCGGCTCCTTTACAGTCATACTTCAAATGGCCATACAGGGAGATGAGAAGGCATTTCGTGAAATTTACGACATGCTTTCCGGGAAAATGTACAGCCTTTGTGTACGATATACCGGCAATACCAATGACGCTAATGATGTTTTCCAGGAAGGCCTGATCCGGCTGTACCGGAACCTTAATAAATACCAGGGCACCGGCTCCTTTGAGGGTTGGGCAAGAAGGATATTTGTGAATAGTTGCCTTGATTATTTAAAAAGCAAACAAAAATTACTATATACAGAGCTTTCTGAAAATAACGACGTACCGACACCTGAATTAAGCGGCATCGAAAAACTTACACAGGATGACCTGCTTAAAATAATTCAACAATTACCCAGCGGCTATCGTTTAGTAGTGAACCTTTACCTGGTAGAGGGATACAACCACAAGGAAATCGGTGAAATGCTGGGCATCTCCGAAGGAACCAGCAAATCGCAATTATCACGGGCAAGAGCAATCTTGCAGCGGAATATTTTAGAACTCAATGGCTGACAACGGTAATAACATATTGAAACAATTGCAGCAGCACCCTGCTGAACCTCCTGCAGATGCTTTTGAAAAAGCATGGCAGGCAATTATGCAATTGGAAAAACCCGTTGAAGAAAACATTTCCGGCAATGAAAAAAAAATTTTCACAACCCTGCAGAAACACAGTTTAGCTGCCCCGCCATATGATTTCCATGCAATAACAAAGCAGGCAAACAAGTTACCCGTTCGATCATTGCCCGTGGGTTGGCTGCGTGCTGCTGCAGTATTACTGATCGTGGCTGCAGGAGTGGCATTGTATGTTACCATCCGCAACAATAAAACAGGGGAAACAGGTTATGCTGTTGTGAACAATGATAAAAAAACGATGTCCGTTCAACCCGCTGATTCATTGAAACTAAATGCTGTCGACAGCCTGCAACCCTCAGCACAAGTTATGGCCGGAACTGAAAACAAAGGAAGAATGATCATTAATGGAAGGCGTGGAAATGCGGCCTATTACCCGAGTGATGCAGGCGACCTGTACGAAAACGACCTGATGTTAACCCTGGTAAACTACAAGACGAAAAATTGGGAAACGTTTTTTTCGAAAGCCATCAGTGAAAAACGAATCGTGCTCAACCAATATTCTTACCACAACATTTCCGATAAAATGGCAGCTATGCTGCAGGATATTTTTCTTACCAGGAAAAACGGCAAACCATCGAGGAAAGCGAGAAAAACCAAAAGGAAGTTTGAGAAATGGAGAAAGAAGGATGAAAAATATTTCGACAAAGACCTCCAAAAAAATCCGGCTGATATCATTGATCTTTCTGAATTCATTCTAAAAAACAATTAACCCGTATGACGTTCCGTGGCTGGTTCATATCATGTACGCTCTTCATGGCAGGGATGTTTACTGCAAATGACCTCACAGCCCAGTCAACAAAGCCGGTTACTCATACAACCATCGTGTATGAACTTACTGTAACAAAAAAACGGCATACAGGTGGACTGGAAGAAACCTACAACGGGGGTACCCGCGCCTTGTTTATCACGCCTCAAAAAGTCAGGATCCGCCTTGTATCGTTGATGCGGATTCAAAGTGAATTTTTTGACCTTGCAGATTCAGGCCTCAAGCGGGTAACGATCGTTAAAGAGTCCGGAACAAAAAAGTACCTGTTTCGTTTGAATGCTGTTACCTGGAAACAATATAACCAGCAATATAACCAGGCAAGTTGCGATACCAGTTTTACTGATTCCGCCACCATCGCAGGCTATCCCTGTCGCAAAGCGCTGATCAGGCTGGAAGATGATAAAACCGTTACCGTGTATTATACAGATAGTATTGCAAAACTGAATAATTTCATAGATCCGCTTTTCCGGACCGTACCCGGTGTGGTGTTGCAATATGAATTCAGTACTAAACGCGGAAGCGTTCAGTACAAAGCCACCAGGGTCAGTCATCAACCAATATCCCCGAAAGTATTCCAGGTACCAGTGAAGGGTGTTACCGTAAGAAAATACAGGCCATCAAAAAAAGCAGCGCCGGAGGAGGACAACGAAGATGCTGCCGGCGAAGAAGATCAATGATCCTATTGGGGAATCGCGTTATTCCGTTTTAAACCACGCATCCCCATCGATAATTTACTCCGCTTCAACAAGGAAAGTAAAAAGCCGGTAGCTATCAGCAGATCAGTATCGGCATTGAATGCGGCCATCGCTATCACCCCACTATTCTTCTCTCCTGCCAGGTCATCAATTGCTTCCAAAATATTATTGCCGTCTGCCTTCCATTTCCAATGCAACGAAAAAAAATTATCTGCTTCCCAAACCAAAGTTGCGCCTCCGTTATATTGAAATTTCACGTAGGGAGAAAGAGATGAAAACAAGGGTAACCTGAAACGGGCCACCACAGCATCATTGATCGCATCCGTTATTTGCACCGTTGTACGAAAAGAAGCTGTTTTTGTATAACAATACATCCGCTCATTTATGGTGACATATACTGGCCATCGTCCCCTGCCAGGCTTTTGAATATCTCCCACCTTTTGCCCGTTAAGAAAGATGCTGAATGTTTTATCAGAATAGGAAAGCCGGTAATACCAGGCATGCAGGAAACGATTTGTCATACAGCAGAATAAGATTGGTAGCAGGCTTTAACAGCCCTTAAGTACTAAGATGAACACAAGTCATCCTGTAATGACAAAAGATTGTAAACTGCAAAAAAGGGTTGCATTGCCTTTTTTTACCACGTATAAATATTTCGGATATTCTTTATGGATGTTGTTTGGTAAAGGTCAGCATCCACCTATAGAGCAGGCATAAAAGAAAGCATATGCCGGCAATGATCCACCAAAGTAAATGATAGCCATAATGTTCAGCCACCTGCCCGCCGGCAAGGGGCCCTGTTACCTGGGCCACAGACCATGCCACTGTGAACAAACCGGCATACTGCCCGCGGTTACCAGGCTTTGTACGACCGATCCAATATGAATTCATAAAGGGCATGGCAAACATTTCGCCGAAAGTGATGAACAGCATGGCAACCAAGGCAATCACTGCGCCGCTGAAAAAACCAGCGTTTAAAATAACATACGAAATACCTACGAGCAATACACCAATCGAAATGTACTGCAGGTGTGGCCGGCGTCCTTCCAGGCGAAACACCAACACCATTTCCACCACGGTGATCAATAACCCATTCAGTGCCATGATGGCGCCAATAAAGGATTCGGACAGGTGCAGTTCTACTTTATAAAAAACCGGTATGATACTAAACATCTGGAAAAAGCAAATGGCAAATAATACCTGCAGGGCGATGAAAAAAAGGTATATGCGATCCCGGTAAACTGGCTCATTGGCGGCAGCCGGGGTACTCTCTTTTGTTACTGATTTTTTTTGCCGGGCCGGAGGAAGTACTTTGTACAACAATATAGCTGCCGCCAGGTTGGTACACCCGTCGACCCAAAAAAGAAGTTGATAATTTTTCCCGGCAATGAATCCTCCCAATGCCCCTCCCACTGCCCACCCAAGGTTTACAGCCAGGCGATTCAGAGAATAGGAACGGGTGCGGTTCCCGTCGTTACTGTATTGCGCAATTGCCACTGCGTTGGCCGGCCTGAAGGCTTCATTTACCATGCTCAGCATAAAAGTTGCGATGCAGATGCTGTTATAGCTGGTCATCTGGCCAACAATGATAAACAAAATCCCCCCGCCTGCTAACGTAAACAACTGCACATAATAATACCCAACACGGTCTACTATTTTACCAGATATCAATGAGCCCACCACGGCGCCGGCACCAAAAAGGCTCATGACGAAAGCTGCCTTCCCGATACCCACACCGATATATTGCGTCATGTACATTGTCATGAACGGGAGCACCATTGTACCGCTCCTGTTTACAAGCATCACCAGCGCCAGCCACCAGGTAGCAGGGGATAAACCACTATAGGCATTTTTGTATAGTTTGGCAGCAGCGGTGAACATAACAGTAACGGGTAAAACAAAAGCCGGGAGTCAGGAAAAAAAATAATCCCCACGGAGAACCGTAGGGGATTTAAAGTATAGCCATGAAAAACAATCTTTGCTATTATTAGCTAGTCTTTTTTTCGTAACGTTTTTTAAACTTATCAATACGACCTGCGGTATCAACCAACACGTTCTTACCGGTATAAAACGGGTGAGAAGTATTTGATATCTCCAGCTTGATCAAGGGGTATTCGTTACCGTCTTCCCATGTAGCTGTTTCCTTTGATTCAGCAGTAGAACGGCTTAAAAACTGGTAGCCATTACTCATGTCTTTAAACACAACGAAACGGTAACTTTTAGGATGCAATTCTTTTTTCATAAATGTATTTATTTGTGCATGGATTTTGCCATGCTAATTTTTAAGATCGCAAAGGTAACAATTTTACCTGTACCTGCAAAGTTAAAAATACCGCTTCTTCAAATTTCACTTTCAAATATAAAGACAAAATATTATAAAAATAGTTTAATGGTAGTTTGAAAATAAACTGTTAATAAACAAGGTATAAACCTGCGTAGGTTCCCCTAACTTTTCATGTTCACCACCTGCAAGGCAACACCCAGGTTCCAGCCCTTGGATGCCTGTATAACTTCTTGTAAATCATCAATTTTCTTTCCCGTAATCCTGATGACATCGTCCATAATTGCCGCCTGAACCTTTAAGCCTTTTTCTTTGATGAGCTTGACAATTTTTTTTGCATCTTCCTGCTTAATCCCATTTTTCACCGTTACCTCCCTCTTCACCACTTTGCCGCTCTGGTAAGGCTCTTTTTCGAGGTCATAAATTTCAGCGGCCAGGCCCTGTTTAAGGCTTCGGTTAATCATCACATCCACAATCTGGTCTATTTTCATTTCACTATCTGCCTCCAGGTTGATCTTATAATCCTTTTTGTTGAGGTCGATCACAACATGACTGTCTTTAAAATCAAACCGGTTAGTGATCTCTTTTTTTACTGTGTTAATCGCATTGTCGAGGGTTTGAAGGTCAACCTTGCTGCTGAAATCGAATGATGGCATAAGTAAGAATTAATATGATACTTCAAATCGTTGTTCAAATATAAAACAGGCTGTTCAAAAAAGGATTTCCATTTATGAACACAAAGCTTTACGCCCTACTTTTTCCTGCCACTGGCAACAGTAACATATACGATCACCAATACGCCGGTAATCACCAGCGAAAAAGAGATCAGCTCTGCCTGGGTAATCTTTAATCCCCAAAAAGACATGAGATTATTTACCCGGATCTTTTCAATCAAAAACCGTTCGGCTCCATTGAGCACCAGGTAAATTCCTGTCATTAGTCCTGCAATCCTGATCCTTTTGCGGATTGACCATAAAAAAAGAAAGAGCAGTGTACAGGCAATAGTTTCGTAAAATGGTGTTGGAAAAACCGGCACTGGTAAAGCCCGGTTATGCTCGTCCTGAATACCCTCGATAATGATCCCATCTTTATTTACATTTCGCGGATAACTGTACGCCACCATCCAGGTTGGCAGGTATGCCGGAGCCTCAAGGTATTTGTGAGGAACCTTGTCAAGGCTTTCACTTTTACGATCTGTAACCGGCACCGGTTCAGGGTTACCGGGTTCTTTGACCGTTCCGTTTAAAAAATAGGTGTCGTATTTTTTCAATTGTGCATCAAAATCTCCCGGTTTTGCTTTAACTGCTTTCCCGTCAGGTCCCGTAATATAGGCACTGTTGTAAATGCCCCAATCCCCGTCACCGGATACCTGGCACCCGATCCTGCCAACAGCGTAAGCCAGTAACAAGGCCGGAGCAACAGCGTCCATCAGGTGAACCAGGCGGATATTTTTTTTAACAGCATAAATGCTGATCGCAACACCGGCCAGGATCAAACCGCCATAATACGTGAGGCCACCTGCTGAAAACAAACGCTTCCAGGGATGCTGTACAAAATCATCCCAGTTCTCAAAACTATCAAACAGTTTAGCCCCGATAATACCGAAGATCAGCCCGATCACTATGATATCACCCACGCGGTCGTGCGGCCAGATTCTTACAGATCTTTGTGAGGGTTCCTTTGCACGTTGTTTGTTTTTTTCCCACCATTTAAGTCCTGCCAGCAACAAGCCCGCCAGCAAGCCTGTAACGATATTTCCTTCACCGGAAAAAATATATTCCTGCGGGTTGAGGGTGGATGATTTATCGAGTACCAGCCCGATTAATTTAAACCCAAATAAAAAGCCGATCAAAAAGTTCAACAAAAGATCGAAGAAAGAAGCCGGTTTTCCCACGGTAATAAATTCTTCCCGTGGCAGTAACAATGCCTGCTTTTCTTTCCGTCTCAACTCACTTGATAATACGATGGCAGCCGTGATGAACCCCATTGCCACCATAAACCCGAACGTGTTCAAAAAACCAAGAGGCTTCCATTCCACACCAAACCAGTCTTTAAAAACATAATATAAATTGGGATACATACCTGATAAGATAAGTGAATCAATGATGAGGTGTGCAAGTTATAGCAATTCAGGATTAAAAGACCATAAAGGATGAGCAGCCCCGGGCCAACCTAATAAAAAATCCCGCGACAAATAGTCACGGGATGTACTTATTAACCCATCAACCAAAAAATCAATTACAATATTGATCAAACGCTCCCATCAGGTTTTGTGCGATCATTGCAGCACTTCTTCCCTCGATATGATGGCGTTCGATAAAATGTACCAGTTGTCCATCTTTAAACAAAGCAATAGACGGAGATGAAGGTGGATAAGGCAAAAGATGCTCCCTGATCTTTTTAACGGCATCCACATCAAAGCCTGCAAAACTGGTGGTTAAATGATCAGGTTTTTTGTCGCTGTTCTGCACAGCCATCAAAACACCCGGGCGGGCTGTTCCCGCACTGCAACCACATACGGAATTGATCACCACCAGTGTAGTTCCTTTTTCGCCAATGACGGCCTCTACATCAGATGCGTTTAACATTTCAGAAAACCCATTCTCGGTTAACTCCTCTTTCATGGGCATCACTATTTCTGCTGGATACATGTTGTTTAATTTTTGTTCCCGGCAAAATTACAAACTACCACCGAAAAAAGCATTGAAGCATTTCGATATGTTGAAAAATACTGCTTTTCGGAAATTGGGCCATAACTTTTCGTTCAGGCCAGAGACTTATCTGCCATTAAGACCGAACGCAAAGTCAAAATAAGTCATTGTGTCATTACTAAGCGTTTAAAAAAGTAAAAATGACTGAAATTTTGGGTTGGAATATATTTTGGACAACTGCCTTCGAAACAATTTCAATTACCAAAAAAATATAATCTCTATGACACTCGTAAAAGTAAACAACCCGATCGCCAAAACATTTGATGGCATTTTCAACGACCTCTTCAATGATGTTCCTGCTTTTGGCAGAAATTTTCGTGATGAAGCATTTGGTTTTCCGCCGGTAAACATCAATGAAACCAAAGATGCCTATTCAATTGACCTGGCTGCACCCGGACTGGAAAAAGCAGATTTCAATTTGAAGCTTGACGGCAACCTGCTTACCATCAGTGCTGAAAAGAAACAGGAAAACGCCAGCGAAGATGCTAAATCAATCAGGAAGGAATTTTCGCACAAGTCATTCAAAAGAAGTTTTACACTGGATGACAAAATTGATGCTGCCAGCATCTCGGCAAAATATGAAAATGGCATCCTGAAAGTTACGCTTCCCAAAAAAGAAGAGACAAAAGCCGTTACCAAAGAAATTACAATTGCTTAATTGTAATTGAAAAAATACATACAGTTGGTTTTGATAATTTGCCGTCCCGTTTTTACGGGATGGCTTTTTTTTAACGCATAGTATTTTACCTTTGCCATTTTTATGATCGCTAGAAAAAACAGGCATGGTAAAAACTACAGGATTGATCTTATTTTTTTGTTTGTTGCTTTCCCAAACTGTTATTTCCCAGGTTAAAGCAGATTCCGTTTTACAGGCTCCACATCCCGATTCCGTATTAAGGATAAAAAACCTGAACCCATACTTCACCCTGCATGTGGATTCAACTTTAAAGTACCAGCTACTGATCAACAAAGAACAGGAAAGATATTACTGGTTTTTAAAAAACAGTCCCGTAGGCCTCAGGATAAATAAAGATAATGGCGTACTTACCTTTAATGCGGAGCGGTCATATTTTTTATCCGGCAGGTTAAAATACGATTACGACTACAAAGTGTCGCTTAGCGTTCAAAACCTTGACGATCCTGCTGAACGGGTAGACACTTCATTTACAATACTGTTTTACAATACGGAAATCATAGCATCAAAAATAAAACCAACGGTAACGCGTACACTATATGCCGACGAAGGTGATACGGTCAATTTTAAACTGCAATGTGATAATGGCAGTTTCCCCATTGAAGAGATCACCTATATCAGTAACTACCCGGTAAAGTCGCTTACTCCGGTAAGCAGGTGCAACGATGAGTTTACCTGGTGCGTGCCTTTTGGTTTTGTAAAGGAAACCGACCGCGATAAACAACGGCAGGTTGACCTGTATTTTATCTCTACCAATAAATTCAAAGCCCGCGATACTGCTTATATACAGGTGGTGGTGAAAAAAAATATCAATTACCCACAGCAGGTGGTGGAATTTGAAAAACTACGTGGAGAGATAGAAAAATATCTGGTGCAATTAAAGAGCAGTTTCAGACTGGTGGATAAAAAGATCAAAAAAACCAAAACCACCCGAACTGCCTTCGACCTCGTATCTGCCTCAACAGCACTGAGCGGCACCGTGTTTTCTTCCCTGCCGGGCGATGGACAACAAACCACGGGTAAAATACTGCCCAGTGTGGGTGTAGCGCTTGTACCGGTTAAGGAAGCAACCGCTCCTAATAACAATTACGACCAGAATACCGCCACTCTCATCAGGAGTACGATCAAGCGCCTTGAATACCTGTTATCTGACAATACACTGGTTGGTGACCGTGATCCGGACATCATCAACAAGTCACGTAAATTAAAGGATGAGCTTAAACAGGCCCAGATACAACTAATCGATATCCCCATTGCGGAGGATAATATGACCGATAAGGAACTGGATGACTATTTCAATAACCCGAAAGTAAACAAGAAGTACAAAGTGAAGAAAAACTAACCGGCTCCTCCAAACAAAAAATGCAGCACCAGCTGCATTTTAATAAAATTATTTTGTTTACTAACGGGAATTAATACCCCAGTATTTTAAGCATGCTTTGTGCAGATTGTTCCTTGGCGTACACCCAATCAACCAGTTTGCCATTTTTATCATGACCAATGATGATGTGCTTTGGCGAAGGGATAAGACAGTGCTTTATTCCGCCATAACCGCTGATCTGGTCCTGGTAGGCGCCAGTATGAAAAAAACCAACGTACAAAGGTTCTTCACCTGCCAACTTTGGCAGGAACACTTCATTGATGTGTTCTTCACTGTCATAATAATCATGGCTGTCGCAGGTGATGCCACCAAGGGTTACCCGCTGGTATTCTTCCTCCCATTTGTTGATGGGCAGCATGAGAAATTTTTCCCCGATGCCCCAGGTATCCGGTAAGGTAGTGATGAATGAAGAATCTATCATGTACCAGATTTCGCGGTCGTTCTGCTGCTTCACGCCCACCACGCTGTAAATATGCGCCATGCTTTCGCCAACAGTATAACTTCCAAACTCTGTGAATATATCAGGCATGGGTACCTTATTTTTTGCACAGGCCACTTTTATGTTCCTTACAATCTCATTGATCATAAATTGATAGTCGTACTCAAAACCGAGCGAATGCTTGATCGGGAAACCGCCGCCAATGTTGATGGAATCCAGTTCGGGGCAAATCTTTTTCAACTGGCAGTAAAGGTTGATCACCTTATTCAGTTCACTCCAGTAATAAATATCATCCTTGATGCCTTTGTTTAAAAAGATGTGCAGCATTTTCAGCTGGAACTTGTGTTCATATCCTTCTATCTGGTCTACATAAAATTCGAGTATGTCTTTTGCACGCATGCCTAACCGCGAGGTGTAAAACGGGAAAGTAGGTTCTTCTTCCGCTGCCACCCTGATGCCGAGTTTAAAAGGCACCCGTACATTTTTATAGGCTTTGAGTTCTTCCTTGTTGTCGAGAATGGGGACCACATTTTTAAACCCACTGTTCAACAATTTAGAGATACGGTTAGTATATGGCTTTTGCTTAAAGCCGTTGCAGATGATGAATGTTTCTTTATTGATCTTACGGCGGCTATACAGTTTGTTGATGATATCGATGTCGTAGGCATAAGACGTTTCGAGGTGTATATCATTCTTAAGCGCCTCTTCCACAATAAAGGAGAAATGGGAACTTTTTGTGCAGTAGCAATAGTTGTATTTACCGGTGTATTTGTGTTTTTTAAAAGCGTTGGCGAACATTTTTTTCGCCTTATTAATCTGCATCCCGATCTTGGGAAGGTAGGTGAGTTTAAGGGGTGTGCCGTATTTATCAATGAGCGCTTTAATATCCTGGTTATTGTATTGCAGGTAAGCATCCTGCACCTTAAAATCTTCCTGTGGAAAGTTAAAGGTTTGCTTTACCAGGTCGGCATAGGAGTTATTCATTTGGCTCATTTGATACTCGGTTTTTAAAATATTTGCAAATGTAACAGATTGATAAATGTATTGTGCCAAAATTTTACTGCATAAAAAAACCGGCATGAAAAAGATCATGCCGGCGAATATCATAAACAGTACCCAATGAATTACTTCACTTTCGCAACGAGGCTTTTGAAGCTCTCAGGCTCATTCATTGCGAGGTCTGCCAGCACCTTGCGGTTGATATCAATGTTGTTGGAAGCCAGCTTGTGGATGAACTCGCTGTAGGTAAGTCCTTCTTCCCTTACAGCAGCATTGATACGGGCAATCCAAAGACTGCGGTAATCTCTTTTCTTAATTTTACGGCCAACGTAGCTATACGTTAAGCCTTTTTCCATCACATTTTTAGCAACGGTGTATACATTTTTACGCTTGCCATAGTATCCTTTGGCTGCTTTTAAAATCCTTTTCCGGCGTGCCCTGGATGCAACTGCATTTTTTGAACGTGGCATATCTGAATTTTTTTAATTGTTAAGATTGAATGATGTAAAAACGGGCACATTAACCCCTGAGACGCAACAGGCGCAATACAAAAGCCTGCTGGGTAGGATGTACGAGGCCATCCTTACGCATTCCACGTTTGCGTTTGGTTGATTTTTTTGTTAAGATGTGACGTTTGAAAGGTTTCTGGTAGGTAATGAGGCCGGTGGCGGTTACCTTGAAGCGTTTTTTTGCGCTTGAGTTTGTTTTAACTTTTGGCATTGTATAACTGGTAATAGTTACTCCCTGCCGGCGCCCCGAACAGACGGGAACTTATGGAGCCATGTGGGAAATGACCGAAAAATGCATTTTCGGGCGGCAAAGGTAGGAGAAAAATATAAAAAAACTTGTCCTTTCGGGCTATATTTTTATCGAAATCCCACTCCAGGCATAAAAAAAGGAGGCTTTTCACCTCCCATTTATCGTAATTTGTTATTTCTCAGCGGTTTTTGATTTCTTTTGGCTTTTAGGGGCAAACATCACCTGCATTCTTTTGCCTTCCATTTTTGGAAGCCCTTCCAGGGCACCTACATCTTTTAGTTTATCCGCCAGTTTCAACAGGAGCAATTCTCCTCTTTCTTTGAACATGATAGCCCTTCCCTTAAACTGTACATGGGCTTTTACCTTGTTGCCTTCCTGCAAAAATTTCTCCGCGTGCTTACTTTTAAACTCAAAGTCGTGATCATCTGTATTCGGGGTAAACCGCACTTCCTTTACCTCGCTGGTTTTCGACTTGGCTTTCATCTCTTTTTTCTTCTTCTTCTCGTCGTACAAAAACTTATTGTAGTCGATCACCTTACATACGGGAGGGTTGGCGCCCGGGGAAATCTCCACCAGGTCAAGCTGTTGGTCCTGGGCTATCTTCAACGCATCTGCAGTTGCATATACGCCCACGGTAATATTTTCGCCTACCAATCTCACTTCCGGAACCCTGATCATGTGATTGGTGCGATGTTCCTGTTGTTGTTCTTTTCTAAAACGGGGGTTGAATGCGCCACGGGGTGGCCTTGGAGGGAATGCCATATTTTTTTTACCTGTTGCCTGCTACCGGTGTAAGCAGACCTGGCAGGTGCTTGTGTTTTTTAATTAAAATTTAAACCCGGTTTATTGATTCGTGAATGGGTGTAATCAAACGCCATCACTTTGTAAATATAGTTTTTTTATTCAATAGCCCTTTTACTTTTTACTTCCTCGTTCACCATCGCAATGAATTCCGCAACAGTTTGTACACCTACATCACCCTTACCCTGCCTGCGTATGGCCACTTTTCCTTCGTTCATTTCCTTCTCCCCGATCACCAGCATCAGTGGAACTTTTTCCAGTTCCGTATCCCTGATCTTTTTACCAATTTTTTCGTTCCGGTCATCGATCTCAACCCGTATATCCGCGGCCTTCAGTTGTTGTTGCACTGTTTCACAGTATGGAAGAAATTTATCGCTGATGGGCAATAATTTCACCTGTGTGGGCGCCAGCCACAACGGGAACTTACCGGCACAGTGTTCAATCAGCACTGCAATAAAGCGTTCCATACTGCCAAAAGGCGCCCGGTGGATCATTACCGGCCTGTGTTTGGCATTGTCTTCGCCCACATAGGTAAGGTCAAACCTTTCCGGAAGATTATAGTCAACCTGGATGGTGCCCAGTTGCCATTTTCTTCCAATGGCATCCCGAACCATAAAGTCGAGTTTTGGACCATAAAAAGCGGCTTCGTCATATTCAACCACGGTATTCAGTCCTTTTTCAGCTGCTGCCTCAATAATGGCCTGCTCAGCCAGGTTCCAGTTTTCTTCGCTGCCGATATATTTGGCCCGGTCAGTTTTATGACGAAGGGATATCTGGGCGGTATAATCCGTAAAACTCAAGGAATGAAAAACAAACAACACCAGGTCGATCACTTTTTTAAACTCTTCTTTTACCTGTTCGGGCATGCAGAAAAGATGGGCATCATCCTGGGTAAAACCACGCACCCTGGTAAGGCCATGGAGTTCTCCGTGTTGCTCGTAGCGGTACACGGTACCAAATTCAGCCAGGCGTAAGGGTAAATCCTTATAACTGCGTGGGGCTGTTTTATAAATCTCGCAGTGATGCGGACAGTTCATCGGCTTTAAGAAAAACTCTTCGCCTTCCTGCGGTGTTTTGATCGGTTGAAAACTGTCTTTGCCATATTTTTCATAATGCCCCGAAGTAACGTAGAGGTTTTTATGACCGATATGCGGCGTAATCACGGGTACATACCCGATCTCCACCTGAGCCTTTTGTAAAAACTGCTGCAGGCGCTCCCTGAGCATAGCGCCCTTGGGAAGCCACAGCGGAAGACCCATACCCACTTTTTCAGAAAAGGCAAATAACTCAAGCTCTTTACCCAGTTTACGATGGTCTCTTTTTCTCGCTTCTTCCAGTAATACCAGGTGCTCGTCCAGCTCTTTCTGAGAAGGAAAAGTAACGCCGTAAATACGGGTAAGCATTTTATTTTTTTCATCGTTAAGCCAATACGCGCCGGCGATATTGGTAAGCTTGATAGCCTTAATAAAACCCGTATTGGGAATGTGTGGCCCACGACAGAGGTCGGTGAAATTGCCCTGGGTGTAAAAAGTGATCTCACCATCGTTCAGGCGATCAATGATCTCTAATTTATAGGGATCGCCCTTTTGTGTGAAATAACTGATCGCATCGGCCTTGCTCACTTCCTTTCTTTCGTACACCGAATTATTTTTGGCAAGCTCCAGCATCTTTTTTTCAATCTTCAACAGGTCATCTTCTCCAATACCTTTTTCCCCGAAATCCACATCATAGTAAAATCCGCGTTCACCGGGGGGACCATAACCAAACTTAACGCCGGGATAGTAGAATTCCAGTGCCTCCGCCATCAGGTGGGCAGATGAATGCCAGAAGGTTTCTTTGCCATCCATATCATTCCAGGTGAGCAGTTGTACCGTTGCATCCGTATTGATCGGCCTGCTGGCATCCCATACAAACCCGTTCACCTTTGCAGCCAGCACTTTCCGGGCAAGCCCCTCACTGATCGATTTCGCAATGTCCATCGCAGTGGTACCTTCCTGGTATTCCCTTACGGCTCCATCCGGCAGTGTAATTTTGATCATATTCAATGTAGCTTAATCCTTTAATTTTGAGCGGCAAATTTAACGAACTATTAGCGAAGGAAAAATATATCTCGGATAACTTTGTTATTCATTGAACTGTCTGGTAAAAAACCGGCAACCCGGGAACGGTAAAAACGAATGCGGCAATGAAAAAATTTATACTTTTTACACTATTACTGTTAGCATTACACCCTGCGTTTTCACAAAAAATCAACGGGCAATGGAGAGGATTTTTTAACAGCAGTGGCGATATCGTTGCAGGAAGCGATGACAACACGGAATACGTGCTGGAACTGGAGATCAGGGGAAATATTGTTGAAGGGCTTTCCTATTCCTATTTCCAGGGACGGAAATACTACGTGATCTGCAAACTGAAAGGCACCTATTATCCTAAAACCAAGGGTATCAAAGTAACAGAAACCGAACGCATCAAAGGCAACACGCCTCCTGACTTCCAGGACTGCCTGCAGGTGCATTACCTGACCTATGAAAAAGAAGGAACCCGGGAATTGCTCACCGGCAAATGGGTGACGGCACCGGGGCAGCGGGCAGGATGCGGTGAAGGCAGCACCACCCTTACCCGGCGCACGCTCAATAAAACCCTGTCTAATTTTAATAAGCAAAGTCCGCGGCAATCAGTTGCAAAAAACAAACCTGCGCCCCGCAAAAAAAGTGAAGTGGCAAAAACAACCCCTAAAACACAGGGCAATAAAAACAGCACACCGTTAATTGCAGCCGCCCCCAAACCAACAGCTCCCCCGGTTACCAATTCTAACCCGGTGGCAAAAGAGCCGGTTAAAGTGGAAGCCCCCACCATTGCTAAAAACGATGGCGACGAAATAAAATCCGACATCAATTTTGAGAAAAGAAAAGCATCGATTCTTAAAACCATTGAACTGGAAAATGAAACCTTCAGGGTTGACCTGTACGACAATGGCGAAGTGGATGGAGACAGCATTTCACTTTTTTACAATAACAAACTCATCCTTTCCCATAAACGCCTCAGCGAAAAAGCGATCACCCTCAACCTCGATATCTCTAATAAAGTGGCCGTGAATGAGTTAACCATGTATGCGGAGAACCTGGGAGAAATACCACCTAACACTGCCCTGATGGTTGTAACTGATGGCGATAAAAGATACGAGGTACGGATATCTTCGGATCTGAAAAACAGTGGCACCATCCGCTTCGTTCACAAGCCCTGAACGACACAATAAAAAGCCGGGTCCAACGTTAAAAAGGAGTAAATTCTAAAATCTTTATCCGTGAAAAAAAATTTACTCTCCCTGTCGGCTGTTATTGTCCTGGCAATAGCAGTTTCATTCAGCAGTTGTAAAAAAGGTATTAAAGATCCGGTTACGCTTGATAAAGCAGCCGGCAAATGGAGCATCAATGCAATCCGTTACCAGGTATTTGCCGGTGGCTCTTCAAACCCGCAGGACAGTACGGTTCCCTGGAGGCCCAACCCAGAAAATTATGTAACCTTCGACGGCACTTCCACCTTTCGGTACGCATTCAATAACAGCGGTACTATTTCGGGCCAATACGCATTTGTAGGAAGTGATTCCATGTCGATAACCATGGATGGAGCAACCAGCAGGTGGAAGATTTTACTGCTTACACCCACCAATTTCAATATTGAACAAACTTCAGATAACGTACACGATTTTCCGGGCGCTACGGTGATTACCTATCAATCATTCGTTCGCTGATTTAATCCCTACCCCAAAAAGAAAACACCCCAACCATGGGGTGTATTTTCGTTTGTATGCCTGCCTTTTTTAAAACCTGAAATTATACGTTACAGAAGGTATGATGGGGAAGATGCTTACCTGCTTTGCCTGAATTTTTAAATTATTGTCCACCAGTGAACCTTCCTGGTCAAAATAAATAAAGTAAGGATTTTTGCGGCTGTACACATTGTAGATACTGAACACCCATTCCGTGTGGTACTTTTTTCTCCTTTCATTCCGCTTTGGTGTGTTGATGGCTGAAAAATCAAGCCTGTGATAAGCGGGTAAACGGTATTCATTAATGCGGCTATACTCCTGCGTTAGTACGCCATTGATAAAATAAAAACGTTGCGGCAAGGTGGCAGCATTACCACTACCATACACAAAAGTGCCCGATAACCTCCAGCGTTTGTTGAGCTCATACAGGGCTACGATGCTCATATCATTGCGCCTGTCATATTTGGCCGGGTATTTTTCTCCAAAATTAAGATCCGGAAACCGGCGCCAGGTCCAGCTAAGCGTGTACCCGATCCAGCCGGTAAGACGACCACGGGTTTTATTGATAAAAAATTCTGATCCATAACTCCAGCCCTTCCCAAATACAAAAGAGTTTTCTGTATCATTAAGTGTATTAGGCGTGTATCCCTCCATGTACTCAATCTGGTTACCCATCGATTTGTAATACAATTCCACTGAGGTTTCGAAGCTGTTGTTGTTGAAATTTTTAAAGATACCCGCTGCATACAACCAGCTCTTCTGGGGCCGTACTTTAAATGTACTGGGTACCCAGAGATCGGTGGGAAGCGTGGTGCCGGCATTGCTCACCAGGTGCGTATACTGCAGGTTTCTCGAAATGGAAGCTTTGATGGAAGTTTCATCGTTGATCGCATACCGGAGTGTAAGCCTTGGTTCAAACCCGCCATAAAATTTCACCGTTTCTCCTTTCTTAAATACCGTGCTGTCAGTGCGGTTGCCATCAGCGTCTGTTGTGTAAATTTTATACTCCCCCAATTGCCTGAACCAACTGTAACGCATACCCGCATTTATTTTAAGCCTGTCATTTATTTCCCAGTCATCCTGGATATAAAAAGCCCCTTCCTGTGCCAGTTTGTTCTGGGCGTTCAGAGGCTTAAACTCAATTGTGTCCTGCGAGCCGCTCACCACAGAGGGTGTGTATTTGTGAAAAGTGAAAGCTCCCCCGAATTTCACTTTGTGACCGGTGAAGGGATACAGGTCAAAATCCTGCTTGATGCTCACATCCTTGATTCCGGAGGCCAGCTTGATCTTAAAATTATTCTGTGCGCCTTCAAAACTGAAATTATATTTATTGAATACCAGGGTGGTGTTGCCAAAGAGGCGCTTGTTAAACACATGATTGTAGCGGATGGTGCCGGTGGCATTACCCCAGGGAATGTTTACATCAAGACTGCGCTTCCCGTTTACAAAATCAAATACATCGCGGCCAAAATATCCACTGATGTACAACCTGTCTTTCTCCGAAAACTTATAATTCATTTTTGCATTGAGGTCGTAGAAATAGTACCCGGAGCCATAAAATTCGCTGGTGGATTTAATAAAAGGTTTGGCGAGGGCATCCACGTAAGTACGCCTGGCGGAAATGATAAAGGAAGCCTTGTCTTTTTTTATCGGACCCTGAATGGAAAGACGGGAAGCAATGAGGCCGATTCCTCCGTCAACCTGTATCTTTTTATCATTACCTTCCTTCATCGAAATATCGAGCACACTCGACAGCCTGCCACCATATTGCGCAGGCATGCCTCCTTTAATCAAAGAAACATTTTTGATGGCGTCTGCGTTAAAAATGGAAAAAAAACCAAAAAGGTGTCCAGAGTTATATACAATGGCATCATCGAGTAAGATAAGGTTCTGGTCGGCGCCACCACCCCGCACATAGATACCTGCGCTTCCTTCCCCCGCATTCCGGACACCGGGTAACAACTGCACCGTTTTCAACAGGTCCACCTCTCCTAAAAATGCCGGGATCGATTTTATCTGTTCGATCGGCAAAACAAACTTGCCCATCTGAGCATTCTTTACATTAATGTCCCTTTTCTTTGAGGTGATCACCACTTCTTCCAGCGCTGTCCGGGGGGCGAGTTCAAAGTTCAGTTCCTGGTCTGCCGATAACTTCACATCGTACTGCACAGGTTTAAAACCTGCGTACGAACATACCAGCGTGTAAGTTCCTTCTGTGAGTGTGATGGAATAAAAACCAAAGCTATTGGTGCTGATCCCTTTTGACTGCCCCTTCACTGCAATGGTGGCGCCGATAAGCGTTTCGCCATTGCGGGCGTCTTTCGCATAGCCGCTAACGGTATATTTATTTTGCCCGGATGCGCCAGCGCAAATCAAAAGCTGCAACAGCAGCATGATACGGAAAAGCATATTGATATTTGTTAGTTGTTCATGGCTCGAGGCAAAAATCACCAGGCCTTTATGGTATCCTGTACTTCCCGGCAATTGGCTTGCGACCTGCCAAGATAAGGATTGTCGGATTCAACGGTGGTGCTCAGCCAGTTTCCTCCCCTGTCTTCTCCAAAAGCGGCATTGCAATATTGCCAAAATAACTTGCCGCCTTCGTAGTGAATGGTTTTCAAAAAAGGATAGACGTTGTCGTTGATGGATTTAAAATCCATGCGCAGGTCTTCAAAGGTTTGATCAACCAGCATGCCGGTGGCAGTTTGATGAATATTGTCGAGAAATGAAACTGCAGTTTCAAAAACCCCTGAGGTATCTTTTTTCAATTCATCCAGGTTCATCCTGTTACAATAATTGATGAGCTCACCTGCAGCCTGCTTTATTTTTGAACTATCGTTTGCCACGAAGGCATCTCTTGTAACAAAATAATATTGCAGTAATGAATCAATGCCGGCATTAAACCCCGCAGAATGCTTTCCCACCTCAAGTGGTTGCTGTTTCGGGCCGGAGGGTGTATCGTCTGATCTGAACACAAACCAATACACGGAGAAAGCCGCCGCCAGCACCAGTAAAATGAAAATTATTTTCTTCATGGGGTTAAAAGTTTCGGGCAAAGCTACAAGATAACAGCCAATTGACTGAATAGTTTGCTGATTCAATTACTTTTGCCGGTAAAACAGGTTGGCTACCGGTTTTAAATAACCGGAACGATCATCCATAAAAAATAAGATTTAAAAATTTACAAATGCTTCTCGGTTTACAGAATGTGACTTTTGAATTTGGCGCAAGAACAATTGTGGAAGATGCAACCTGGCATATACAGCCCAATGAAAGGATCGGGTTGATCGGCTATAATGGCACCGGCAAATCAACCCTGTTGAAAGTACTCACCCGCCAATACCTCCCTTCGAAAGGAACAGTGGAACAAGGCAAAGAAACCACGATCGGGTTTCTGCACCAGGACCTGTTAAGCTTCGACACCAACGACTCGGTTCTGGAAGTGGCGATGGGAGCATTTGAACGGGTAAAGCAACTTGAAAAAGAAATTGAAGCCTTGGGTATTGAATTGGAAAAGACCGGTGATGAAGAGCTGGCGATGAAGTACGCCGATCTCTTGCATGAAATGGAAGTGCTTGACGGGTACAGCATCCATCACAAAACAGAAGAGGTATTGCAGGGACTTGGATTCAGCAACGAAAGTCTTAGCAAACCCTACAAACAATTCAGCGGGGGATGGCGCATGCGGGTATTGCTGGCAAAGATGATCCTCATGAAGCCTGATGTGTTGCTGCTTGATGAACCTACCAACCACCTGGATATGCCGAGTATTGAGTGGCTCGAAAAATACCTCGTGCATTACCAGGGCGCTGTGGTTGTGGTTAGCCATGACCGTTACTTCCTGGACCGCATGGTAAACAAGATCGTTGAGCTGTACCAGCAGCAACTGCATTTTTACACCGGCAATTACACGTATTACCAGGCTGAAAAAGCCCTTCGTATCGATATCCAGCAAAAAGCCTACGAAAACCAGCAGGATTATATCCGGCAGCAGGAACGCGTGGTGGAACGCTTTAAGGCAAAGGCCAGCAAGGCAGCCATGGCACAAAGTATAGTAAAAAAGCTTGACAAACTGGAACGAATTGAAAACGTAGAACTGGAGCGGCCGAATATCCGGATCAATTTTTTGATTGATAAGCAACCGGGCAGAACACTCTGCACATTGAAACACGTGAGTAAAAGTTTTGGAGATATTGATATCCTGGAGAATACCGGCGCCGAAATAGATCGTGGAGATAAAGTGGCATTGATTGGCGCCAATGGCAAGGGAAAATCGACTTTGTTGAGAATCATCGCCGGTACAGAGCAATTCAGCGGGGAAAGGATCTGGGGACATAACGTGGAAGAATCATTTTATGCCCAGCACCAGCTGGAGGCGCTTAACGTAAACAATGATATTCTTGAAGAAATGAAAGAAAGCCGTAGCGGCAAAACAGACCTTGAGCTACGAACATTGCTCGGTTGCTTTTTGTTCAGTGGCGATGATGTTGAAAAGAAGATAAAAGTACTGAGTGGTGGAGAAAAGGCCCGGGTGGCATTGGCTAAAACGATTGTTAGCAAGGCCAACTTTTTAATGCTGGATGAACCTACCAACCACCTCGACATGCACTCAGTGGAATTGCTGATTGAAGCATTGAATAAGTATGAAGGCAGCATTGTACTGGTGAGCCATGACCGCTATTTTATCAGCCGGATCGCGAACAAAATATGGGAGATAGAAGATCATAAGATCGTTGAATTCAAGGGCACCTATGCGGAGTGGGAAGAGTGGAAAGTAAGGCGGGAAGCAGAGCGGAGCAAGGCGCAGAAGAATATGGAAACACCCAAAGCAGCGGAACCTAAAGCTGTTGCAAAGGAAGAGCTGCCGGCTCCACCTGGCAACAACTCTATTGACAAGGAGTTGAAAAAAGAACACCAGAAATTCAAGAACAGGTTTAATCAACTCGAAACAAAAATCGCAGAACTGAACCAGCAAAAAGCTTCGATGGAAGCCGATATGGCATCACCGGATATATATGCCAATAAAGCAAAATTCCAGGAGGTTGAAACGAATTACAGCAAACTCACCGGTTCTTTGGAAATGCTGGAAAAAGAATACGAAACCGTTTTTGAAAAAGTGATGGAACTGGAAGAGAAAATGGGATTATAATAATACCAGCGTGTGGCAACCTGTTAACGCTCATACTACTAAAAACGAACGCCGCAGTAAATACTGCGGCGTTACTATATCAAATCAAAAAAATCAGTATGGTCCGATAAACGTGTACGTTTGACCGTTAGGTCCAACCCATACCACTTTATAATAGAAGTAGCCGGTTGGGCAGGTTGAAACAGGATTGCCTGCTGCATCCAGTCCGAAAGTAGTGGTGGTGGTGGTGAAGAAACCGGATGAGTGCTGAACCTGTCCGCTCACCAACCTGAAATTGCAACTTTGTTTTATCACCAGTGGATCGATGATGGTGGTTTTAAATTCGTGGTTGGCCCTGTTGAATCCCCACTCAACCACACCGGTACCTACAGATGAGGGTGCTATTCCGGTGATGGAAATCACGATACCATTGTCGTAAGTGAAGGTTCTTTTTTTAGCCACTTTCCAAATACGTTGTGCGCCGTTATCGAAGGTTACACTAATGCCGTCACTGGTTACTGTGTGAACGATCGGGTTCAGATTGGTAGCCAGGTTGCGCAGTTTGCCACCAGATACATTGGTGATGGTTTTGGACCCGTTAAAGGTGATACTTTTATTATCGATCAAACGGGTAACCTTCAGGTTGTTATAAGTAACGGTGTAATGAGCACCGGCAGTTGCCCAACGGAAACCGGCGTCAAAACTGATCACGATACTACCCGTACGTGAACGCCGGCCGCCGATGCAGGTGTCTCCGCTATAAGTAACGGTGATCGTTCTCGGGCTGCTGAGGGTATCCATCGTTACGGTAGCATCACACCTCATCGCAAGTGGTGGAGTAAGTGGTGTTTCGCCAAGAAATGAACCACCGGAATTTTCGAGCGCTGCGTTAGCGTCGTCATCTGCAGCATCAGATTCATTTGAAAACCTTGCCTGGTCATCGGATTGCAACTGCAATTCGGTTGAATTGTCTGTTGTGGCAGACTGTGTGCTTTCCTTTTTGCAGGAAGTAAAAAACAGCCCAGCCGATAAGATGGCAACGGACATTAAGATGAGCTTCTTTTTCATAAATTATTTTTTCGTTTTGTAATTTAGTTAAACGGTAGACGCCATACTATCGCCGTGGTTTAAAAGAAATCTTAATTTTTTTTACCTATAACTGAAAACACCAAAAAAAATTGCCCCCC
Source organism: uncultured Ferruginibacter sp. (assembly GCA_964452405.1). Lineage (GTDB taxonomy): Bacteria > Bacteroidota > Bacteroidia > Chitinophagales > Chitinophagaceae > Ferruginibacter. Next base: position 1,451 of record CAYVLT010000025.1, on the reverse strand, counting down.
GGGAATATTCCGGAGGGCAGTTTGCAAATTCATTAACAAATCAGGCGTTCATTTTCTCAACACATTGGAGGGCAAACCTCAACTGCTCTTCCATAGTAAGGTTGGTATTGTCTAATACGATGGCGTCATCAGCCTTTCTCAACGGGCTTATCTCCCGGTTGGAATCGATGTAATCACGCATTTCCAGGTTATTCTTTACTTCCTCAATCGTAACATTTGGATTCTTCTCGTACATTTCCTTAAAACGCCGTTCCACCCTCACAGCTATATCTGCTGTCATAAAGAATTTTAATTCCGCTTTGGGAAATACCGTTGTGCCGATATCCCTGCCGTCCATAACAATGCCTTTCTTTTCCCCCATTTTTTGTTGCTGGGCCACCGCAAATTCTCGGACTTCCTTAATGGTGGCCACATCGCTAACTTTTTCCGCCACGATCAGGTCGCGTACCAGGTACTCCACATTTTCCCCGTTCAAAAAAATTTCAGATTGCTGGGTTTTGTCGTTATGGATAAATTCGATGGCAATATTCCCGAGTGATTCCTTTATTTGTTCATGATCATTTAAATCCACCGCATTCCGCAGAAAGTAGAGCGTAATAGCACGGTACATCGCTCCACTGTCGATATACACATAACCCAGTTCCCTGGCAAGCTGCCTGGCCAATGTGCTTTTACCGCAGGATGACCAGCCGTCGATGGTGATGATAATTTTTTTCATTGCTGCAAAAGTGAACAAAAAAAACTTGCGGGCAAAGAAAAAGCCATTTCGTTCTGCACGAAATGGCTTCACTTATCAATAAGATTTTATCAGGCCTCTGAAGATTTGGTTTCTTTCTTCTTCTCAGGACTGTTTAATGTGAATTTTATTTTTTCCTTTGTTTCATCCAGGTCGGCTACCAGCACATCTCCCTGTTTCACCTGCATATTCAGAATCTCTTCTGCCAGCGGATCTTCCAGGTATTTCTGGATGGCACGGTGCAAGGGCCTTGCGCCAAACTGGCTGTCGTATCCTTTATCGGCAATAAATTCTTTTGCCTCGGTGGTAAGTTCCATTGAGAATCCAAGGTTAACAAGCCTTTTCATCACTCCCTTCATCAAAATATCAATGATGGAGAAAATATCTTCCTTCGTAAGTGAATTAAATACCACTACATCATCGATCCTGTTCAGGAACTCAGGACTGAAAGTACGTTTCAACGCTTTTTCAATCACCGCCTTGCTGTTTTCCTCGGCGTTCTGAATTCTTGCCGCCGTGGCAAAACCTACACCCTCCCCAAAATCCTTCAACTGCCTTGCGCCGATGTTAGACGTCATGATGATCATTGTATTCTTAAAGTCGACCTTGCGGCCCATGCCATCGGTTAGCTGACCATCGTCGAGCACCTGCAATAACAGGTTATAGATATCAGGGTGTGCTTTTTCGATTTCGTCCAGCAGGATCACACTGTATG